>CAZTDL010000618.1:0-3068 GCA_964612775.1 uncultured Lentisphaeraceae bacterium | reverse complement strand
CGTCATTTTGGCGGACGGGCGTGCGGCATCCGCGTGATTTTTCAACGCGCCTGCGTCGAACCCACCCGCGCAATTTCGGTTTTCTTGACATCCGGCCTCTGTTTCTGGCATGGTTGCAATCCATCGTTCACCCGAAGACTTGTTTTTGACCACGCTCTAATTGAACCCTATGAAAAATCGATTTTCAATCTGCCTGCTGAGTGTTTTGTTCGCGTTGACGGCAGGCGACCGCCTGCTTGCCGCGTCTGTTGAAAGCGCGTTTAAGCCAAAACTGTTGCAGGTCAAATTGAGTGCGTCCGATGTTCCTGCTGGCGGTTCATTGCATGTCACCTGTTGGTGGCAGAACGCGGGAGAAAGGCCTGCCGACGATGACGAAATCATTTTTATCCATGTGCGTCGTCAGGGCGAAACGGAAAACGCGCCTGGAGCGATTCGCCTCGGCGCGGACCATCGTCCGGCCATTCCCATGTATCGTTGGCGTTCTAACCGCATCGTCTCCGATTCGGCCCCGATTAAAGTGCCGGATGATACGCCGCCGGGTGATTATGTGCTGTTGCTTGGGATATATAACCAGGAAACGGGATCGCGGCGAACCTTGGATCTGCCGTTGCCCGCAAATGAAAAAGCCCGCCGATACCTGGTCGCGAAGTTCCATATTCTGCCGGTTGACGGTAAGTCAGATGCGGCGCCGCTTGTCAACAGTTTCGCGCCCATGCCATCTGCCGCGTCGGTTCGAGCGCCTAAGCCGGATACGACGGTCACGATTGGAAAGGGGCCGTTGACGCTCGTGATGGATGCCGCAGAGCCGCGTGTGGCAGCGTGGCGACTGGGTGACACCGAGCTGGCGGGGGACCCGGAAGGCGAAGAACCGACTGTCCGGATTCTGTCTGTTGCCGACAATCGCGTACGGCCGGCCGATGCGAAGCCGTTTCAAACAACATGGACCCTGCGCCAAAAAAAGAAGAGCGTCATTTATCGCGCCGAAATCAGTGAAAGCGGTAAACCGAGCGTGTCTTTCGAACTCGGTTTCACGGTTACGGGAGATCGGGCAGAGGTCGCTTTAGAGCGCGTCACCGAAGCCGAGGGGTATCAGCTTGTCAGCGTGCGTCTCAGTCGGCTGGTGGCGGCATGTGAGGGCGCTCGTCTGGCATTGCCGTTCAATGCCGGACGACTGATTGATCCTGCCCTGAGCGCGCCCGCCGAAAAAGCGTTTCAAATCGATTGGATTACGCAGGTGCTCGCAGGTGTCGTGTACGACCGCGCTATGCTGTGCGCGGCCGGCCTGGAGGGCGTTGATGCTCGGCTGGTCGCGACGGTGGGTGAAAATTGGACTGCGCTGGGTGCTTCGTTCGAGCATCGTGCGCCGGCCAAAAAATCGATGCCATCCTTATTGCTCTCAGACCGCAGCGTAATCCGGTTGCGATTCTTTAAGCCCGAAAAGGGTGAGCCCAACTGGATGGACGGCACGCGTTTACTGCGAGCGGAGGTTAAGGCCCGCCCGCCCGCGTTTTACGATCATACGTTTATCTACAAGATTTTTTGCGATTCTCCGGGCGCGAAACAATTCGTTACCTTCGAGCAGGCCGCCGACATGGTGCGGAAGATCAGCCTATTGACGGATGGCGCTCCGCAGGTGGGGTATCTCGTAGGATGGCAACATCAGGGACACGACACCGGATACCCTGACGTCTTTACCGTGAATCCGCGCCTTGGCGGGTTGGATGGTTTGAAGACCGCGATCAAGCGTGCCGCCGACTGTAACGCCGTTCTTTCCTTCCACGACAATTTTGATGACGCTTATACGAACAGTCCCGCATGGGCACCGGAGTTCATTGCCCGTTCCTCGGATGGCGAATTGATGAAGGGGGGTGTCTGGGCTGGCGGACAATCGTATGTCATGAGTTTCTTCAAATACGGTACGGGGCCGGCGCGTGAACGCGTGCGACGCACACTTGCGATGGTGCCGATCCGCCGTTCCTATCACATCGATGTGCTCAGCGCAGTGCCGTTGCGGCGTGATTTTAATCCGGCCAACCCTGCTTCTGGCGAAAAAAGTCTTCAGGGAAAAATCGCGATCGTGCGTGAATTCAACAAGCGCGGCGTGGATGTGACCAGTGAAGGTTTTTCCGCGCCCTTTGTCGGTGTTCAGGGTCATGCCTGGCATCTGATGCGCAGACGCGAGACGCTCTTTGCCGGCGAGGAACGGATTCCTTTCGTGCCATTCATTTATCATAATCGCGCGACCTACGGTGGCGGCAGAATCAGCGACCTTTCCGACACGCTCCTGTATGGTGCCGCGCAGTCGGGCGATTTTAGCGGGGGTACGCCTCTGAGCGAGATCACAGACCGTTATTATCTGATAGAGGTCCCTTGGTTTTTGTTTCGTTACAGTGAGATGACGGGGTACACTGCGGCCGGCGGTATCCGGCGCGTTAACTACGGACCGGATTCTTTCATTGAAGTCACGGATGACAATCAGCATTATCGTGTGGTTAAGAACGGACGTCCGATGGTTGTGGATGGCAACGTGTTCGTTCCGAACTGGCGGGATGATGCTTGGCTGGCGTATTCGCGCACGGGAGGCCATCTAAACTTCCCTGCGCCGAAAGGTTGGTCTGACGCCGCAAAAGTCAGCGCAATAACGCTGACTGCGGATGGCCCGGGTGCCGCCGTGTCGGTAATACTCGATAACGGTCGCGTTTGCATCGACATGTCGCCGGCTACGCCTGTACGGATACAGTATGGTCAATAAAATTAGCCCTCAGATGTGACACCTCCTATGTAGGCCTGTGTCGGTTAGGCCGTCGAAAGTCCACATTTTAGAGGGCCAAAGCGTACGCGGATTCAATCTCTGAGCGTTTGTCGGAGTTTCGCCTGAGATGAATGGTGAACGCCGAAAAGTTAGCGTCGAACGCTGAAAACGGACCTGCCGGGCGCGTCCCGCAGGCACCTGATTTTCAGAACAAGAGAGCTTCTCATATTTAGTCGATCACACCGTTTCAGTGCGCCCCCTGTCACGATAGACCCCCGGGCGCATCCTATCTCTCGGGAACTGGTATAGTACTCGT
>CAZTDL010000617.1:0-3085 GCA_964612775.1 uncultured Lentisphaeraceae bacterium | reverse complement strand
CGGAAAAACGGGACACTCTATACCGAGGATGCGACCATTTCCCCCGTACGTGATGAAGCGGGCCAGATTGTTAACTATGTGGCCGTCAAAAGAGATATCACCGAGCATTTGCAAATGTCCGCCCAACTTATTCAGGCGCAGAAGATGGAGTCTGTCGGACGGCTGGCAGGCGGCGTTGCCCACGATTTCAACAACATGTTGTCCGTAATTCTCGGCAATACGGAGTTGGCGCTCGCTCGGTTGGATCTGCCTTATGATCTTGTTGCCGAACTGCAGGAAGTTCGGGCGGCGGCGGAGCGTTCCGCCTCCTTGACCCGACAGCTCCTCGCTTTTGCCCGCAAGCAAACCGCTATTCCCAAGGTGATCGATCTGACAACGACTGTGTCGGGTATGCTTAAAATGCTGATGAGACTTATCGGCGAGGACATCGAGTTCGCTTGGCTGCCGGGGGCCGGAGAATCGACCGTGAATATCGACCCATCCCAAGTCGACCAGATTCTGGCCAACTTGGTGGTGAACGCGCGCGATGCCATTGGCGGCGTGGGAAAACTCACCATTGAGACGCGAAATGTAATCTTTGACTCCGCTTTCTGTGAGGAGAACTCCGGATATCTGCCCGGCGCATATGTGGCGCTGGTGGTCAGCGATAACGGCTACGGAATGGACAAGGAAACAATCGAGCATATCTTCGAACCCTTCTTTACGACCAAAAAAATCGGCGAAGGCACGGGACTAGGGCTGTCTACGGTATACGGCATCGTCAAGCAGAACAAAGGCTACATCGTCGTCGATAGTAAGATCGGAGAGGGAACGACGTTTACGATCTATTTGCCTCGATATGTGGAAAAGAGCGATCCTGACACGACGCAAGACTCCGAAGCCCCGTTGCGAGGCGGACATGAAACCGTACTGCTTGTCGAAGACGAACCCTCGATTCTGAACATGAGTCGGGCCATCTTAGAAAAACTGGGCTATCGGGTGTTGGCCGCGGCGACCCCCGACGAAGCCCTCGGTTTGGCTAAGAATCAAGCCGAGATCTTTCATTTGCTTCTGACCGACATGATCATGCCCACGATGAGCGGTCTTGACTTGGCAAAGCGATTGCAGGCTCTGCATCCGGAACTCAAGTGTCTTTTCATGTCAGGTTATATGGCCACCTCCATGACGCAGCCCGCTCCGTTGGTCAACATCACGAATTTCATTCAGAAACCGTTTTCCATGAGGGATTTGGCAAACAAGATAAGAGATGTGCTGGAAGACAAATGCGCGGCGGAGAGAAGTCATAAGGAAACGACAGGGACAAAATGAAACCGTTTTCATATGGATGGGGTCATCGAATGCGGCCGATGTTTTTTTGCGTCACGTTGAGCGCAAGCCTTACGACTTGCGCCGATCAGGGAGAAGCGGCGGGGTTGAGCTATCGTGTCCCCGCGGGAGAGACGGCATGGGCGAGTCAAGCGTTGCCGCTCGGCAACGGCCGGCTCGGCTGCATGGTTTTCGGCGGCCCCTTTAACGAGCACGTGCAGTTCAACGTGGACTCGCTCTGGACCGGCGATGAGAATCCGTCCGGAAATTATGATTCGATGGGCGCATATCAGTCGTTTGGCGACCTGCGGATTGAGATGGACGCTGCAAGTCTGAATCAGGCCGCGCCTCCGCCTGCGGATTATCGGCGGATGCTGAACCTCGCCGCCGGTCTTCATACGGTGACCTTTTCGTCGGGCGGCGTGACAGTCACGCGCGAGACTTTTGCGAGTCAGCCGGACCAGTCGATCATCATGCGGTTTATGGCCGATAAGCCCGGCGCCTTCACGGGTGCGGTCAAACTGACGGGCGCGCACAAGGAGTCCACCCGCGCCGAAGCGAACGATCTGACCTTCGAGGGCGTTTTTCCGAATGGGCTTGACTATGCCGCCCGCGTGCGTGTGGTCGCCGAGGGCGGCCGCGTCGTTGCTGTCGCGAACGGCGCGCGTGCCGTTTCGAACAGTGCGACGCTCTGACGCTGTTCCTGCGCGCCGCCACCGGTTATGCGCCCGACTATGCCCGCCAATGGAAGGGCCGACCCGCAGCCCCGCTTGTGCGCGGGCAAATCGCGCGCGCGAGCGCCAAGCCATACGGACAGCTCCGCGCGGCGCATCGGATCGACAACGCCGCCATGATGGACCGTGTCTCGCTCGATTTGGGTACGACGCCTCCCCGCCAGCGCGATCTTCCGACCGATGAGCGGCTTGCGGCCTATGTCAAAGGTGCCGCCGACCCCGGACGGGAGGCGCTGCTCTTTCAATACGGGCGCTATCTGCTGCAAAGCTGCTCGCGGCCCGGCACGCTGCCCGCCAATTTGCAGGGGCTTTGGAACGACAGCAACAATCCGCCGTGGCACAGCGATTACCACGCCAATATCAACATCCAGATGAACTATTGGCCCGCCGAGCCGGCCAATTTGGCCGACTGCCATACCGCGTTCATCGATCTCATCCGCAGTCAACTGGAACCGTGGCGCAAAGCCACCCGGGCGGAAAAGGAGTTCCAGACCGCCGGCGGCGCGCTTGCGCAGGGCTGGGCGGTGCGCACGTCACACAACATCTTCGGCGGTCTCGGCTGGAAATGGGACAAGACCGCCAATGCGTGGTATTGCCAACACGTTTGGGAACACTACGCTTTCAGCGGCGACAAAAGCTACCTCAAGGACGTTGCCTGTCCGGTCATGAAGGAGGTCTGCGGCTTCTGGCGGGATCAGCTCAAGGCCCTCCCCGACGGGCGACTCGTTGTGCCGCACAGTTGGTCGCCCGAGCACGGACCGGATGAGGACGGCGTGAGTTACAGCCAAGAGATCGTCTGGGATCTTTTCGACAACACCGTGGCGGCGGCAGACGCGCTGGGTACCGACAAGGCCTATCGCGATGCGCTGGTCGTCCTGCGCGACCGGCTCGTCGTACCGAAGGTCGGCCAGTGGGGACAACTGCAAGAATGGATGACGGACCGCGACGATCCCAAGGACCAGCACCGCCACACCTCCCATCTTTTCGCGGTGTATCCGGGGCACCAAATCAACAGGACCGCTACACCCGAGCTGGCCAAGGCCGCC
>CAZTDL010000616.1:0-3087 GCA_964612775.1 uncultured Lentisphaeraceae bacterium | reverse complement strand
GCCAAGGACGTTTTCATCTCTGACACGGACGAACGCCAGGTTTCCATTTGGAGTGCGCGCGGCGCGTTTCTTGAAGCGATCAAGGCGTCGACATCCGAAATGGAAGAGTGCGACGTGGTGGTGCCGCGCAAGTGTGTGGCTGAGTTTGTTAAATACGCCAAGACCGTCCAGCAGCAGGTCGGGGTGCGTCTCAGCGGGTTCGGGCATGCGGGTGACGGCAATCTTCACATCTACGTGCTGCGGGACGATTTCGCGCCTGAGACCTATGCGGAAAAACTTAGAGAGGCCTTTGACCTGCTGTATGCCAAGGCTCGCGAACTCGGCGGACAGGTTTCTGGCGAACACGGTATCGGTTTCGCCAAAAAAGAGTTTCTGGCCGAGTCGCTCGGCGTGGTCCCGATGACGCTGCTGCGTGGCATCAAGGCCGTTTTTGATCCGAAAGGGATTCTAAATCCCGGCAAGGTCTGTTGAACCGCTGATCTTGGATTTCAAGCAGGTCTACGCGTGATCGGATGAGCTTTCGGGTGCAGGGAGACGTCCGAGCGCGTTATCGCCGAGCTTTTCGCGCAGGGCGTCGACCGTGTGGCAGAGACGTTCGCGTTTTTCCCGTTCCTCCGGCTTATTGTCGAAGAGCGAGAGCTGTTCGCTGCGGCTCATGCTGAATCCGCTCACGCCGAACCCGATGAGCCGTATCGGCTGGACGAGCGTTTCGGCATCGAAGAGCCGCAGCGCCATTGCGCGGATTGAAAAATCGTCGCATACGGCCGTCTCAAACGGCATCTGCCGGGTGATTGTCCGGAAGTCGGACCAGCGCAGCTTTAGCCGCGCGACGGTCGCATAACGTCCGTGGGCACGCACGCGTCGTCCCACTTCATCGGCTAGGCTTTTGAGCGCTTCGCGCACGTTTTCACGATCCTTGCAATCTTCGGGAAAGGTGTATTCGCGAGAGAGGCTTTTTTCCTCAAACGAGGTTTCAACGTCACGCTCATCTTCGCCAAATGCGAGCGCCAAGAGATGCGCGGTCAAGGTTTCGCCCAAAAGGCGAGTCAGATAGACGGGATCAGCCCTCTGGAGGTCTCTGACCCAGCGGAAGCCCGCTCGCTCGAGGAGCTCTCCGGTGACTTTCCCGACGCCCCAGAGTGCGCCGACCTTCAGCGAGGCAAGAAATTTAATGACGGCATCGTGTTCGTCAGGGACTACGAAAAGACCGTCTGGCTTTGCGTTCTCACTGGCGAGCTTTGCGAGAAACTTATTGTGGGCAACGCCGACAGATGCGGTGAGGTCCACTTCGGAACGGATGGCGGCACGGATTTTTTCGGCAATGGCTCTTCCATCGCCGAACATCGTGCGTGCGCCCGTCACATCGATAAACGCCTCATCGATGGAGACGGGTTCAATCAGCGGAGAGAATCGCTCAAAGATTGTGAAGACCTGTCTGGATGCTTCCTCGTAACGCGCCATCCCGGTGGAGACGAAGATTCCCTGCGGGCACCGCCGATAGGCTTCACGCGATGGCATGGCAGAGTGAACGCCAAAGGCGCGCGCCTCGTAAGAGCATGTTGAAACCACCCCGCGCTGGTCGGGCGGCGCACCGACGATGACCGGTTTGCCTCGCCATTCGGGGTGGTCGCGCTGTTCGACCGCCGCGAAAAAGGCGTCCATATCGACATGTAGAATACATCGGCGCATAATTAAAAAGCACCGGCCCGAAACCGGGACGGTGCCAGTTGCGTACATAACAAAACAGAACGTTATTCCGCTACGGGCTCAGTCGGTTTTTGTGCCGCCACGACTGGCGCAGGAGCCGGTGTCGGAGGATTCTGACGCTGCACCGGAGCTTGGGCGGGACGCTGCTCTGGTTGTGCTGCTGCTGTGAGGCCGTGGATGCCTCTGTCCTGAACCCGGTTTCACGGGCTTGGAAGCCAACATGCACCCCAACGTGCGCCCAATCAGCCGCGGGGGCTGCTCAACCACCGCGCATGACAGGCACTCCTGAATCACCGATCGCACAACACCCATCCCCAGTTCCTTGTGCGCGTTTTCACGTCCACGATACTGGAGCGTCACCTTAACCTTGTGTCCTTCAGCAAGAAAGTCCTTGATCTGACGAAGCTTGTGTCCCAAGTCATTCGCGTCCACGCTGGCGTGGAACTTGACCTCCTTGATCAGCGTCGTCTTCTGGTTCTTGCGAGCCTGCTTACGCTTGATGCTTTCCTCGTAGCGGAACTTGCCGAAATCCATAATTTTACAAACGGGGGGTTCGGCGTTTGGGGAAACCTCCACGAGGTCGAGTCCCTGTTGATCTGCAAGACGTTGCGCGTCGCGGGTTGCCATGACGCCCAGCATTTCGCCGTTGGCGTTCAGCAAGCGGACATTCGGGACACGGATTTTGAAGTTAACACGGATGAACGAAGCGATATCTCACCTCCACTGTTGAGTCGACGATGCGTCTCTTTTTCTGTTACTGACCCTATCCGGCAATGCCGGAACCACCATTGATAAACACGGCAATGTTGACGGCAGACCGAAACGGATGTGTCTCCAACCTTCCGACATCACAATCTTCCTATGCCTTGAGCGCTTCTTTCAAGACGGCCAAGAACGCTTCGAGCGTCATGGCACCTTGCTCGCCGCTCTCGCGACTTCGCACCGAGACAACACCTGCATCTGCGTCGCGGCCTCCGACCACCAGCATGTAGGGAACCTTCTCGAGCTGAGCCTTGCGGATCTTAGCGCCGAGTTTTTCATTGTCGGCATCGACTCCGACGCGCACGTCCAACTCGCGCAGCTTGGCTTCGATGCCGCGCGCGTATTCGAGCTGGCCGGCGGTGATCGGCAACACGCGTACCTGTTCGGGTGCCAACCATACGGGAAAGGCACCGGCATAGTGCTCGATGAGGATGCCGAAAAACCGCTCTAAACTGCCCAACAGCGCGCGGTGTACCATGTAGGGCTGATGCTCTTTGCCGTCCTCGCCGATGTACGTGAGATCGAACCTCTCCGGCAGGTTGAAATCGAACTGGATTGTTCCCAACTGCCAAGGACGCCCCAGCGCATCTTTGATCTTGAGGTCGATCTTGGGACCGT
>CAZTDL010000615.1:0-3094 GCA_964612775.1 uncultured Lentisphaeraceae bacterium | reverse complement strand
TCGCTTCAATTATCGCGCACGCTTCCGTGCGGGGGACGGCGAAAGCCGCGCAGAGTGATCGACACAAGGGGATAACATGACGAGTGAGAGAATCAAAGCGGGTATCATGGTTTTGTTGCTGTGCGGCGTCGCAGCTTGGGCGGACGATGCGCGCGTGGTGGCGTATCCGACCAACACCGACGCGGCGCTGATCAATCCGGGCATGGGCTGGGTCTGTTTTCACTATTCCAACCGGCTTTGGGCGTACGGTTCCAGAACGGAGCCGGGCGATACGCTGGACTGGTTTCCGGGCGCGTCGGTGATCTATTTCCGTTTGCCCTGGTGTTATCTTGAACCGGAAGAGGGAAAATACCGCTGGGACCTGATCGACTCGTATGCGCAGCCGTGGGTTGCGCAGGGAAAGAAGATCGCGCTGCGTGTGACGGCCTGCGAAAACCGTTTCCGCTACGCGACACCGGAATGGGTTCAGAAAGCCGGCGCCAAGGGGCTCGATTATAAGTTCTCAACCGTTGGCGCGCCAGCCGCGGAGACGCTGTGGGAACCCGATTACCAAGACCCCGTTTTTTTGGAGAAGCTGGACCGTTTTCTGGCGGCGCTGGCCAAGCGCTACAACGGTAATCCGTCTGTCGCCTACATCGACATCGGCACGTTTGGCATGTGGGGCGAGGGGCACACAGGCGGAACATCCAAGCTGTCGCAGGATGAGACCGACAAACGGGTGAAGATTCAGATCGATCTCTACAAAAAACATTTTCCCGACACGCTGTTGTGCATCAGCGACGATGTGGCCGGATCGTCACGGCCGGGCGACCACTTTCCGTCGACCGATTATGCGTTTTCAAGGGGCGTGACCTTACGGGACGACAGCATCTTGGTGCAGAAGGCCCCGCACGCATGGTACCACGCCGGAATGGCGCGGCAATTTTGGCCGACCTTGCCGGTTATCATTGAACACGAACACTACGGGCTTTCAAAAGAGCGTCACGCGTGGAGCCCCGAACTATTGCTGGAGTCGGTCGAGCAGTATCATGCGAGCTATCTGTCGATCCACTGGTGGCCCGATGCGTTTCTCAAAGAGAACAAGGATGTTGTTGCCCAAATCAACAAGCGTTTGGGATATCGTTTGGAACTCCGCGAGATTTCTTATCCGATGAAAGTCAACATTGGCGATTCGTTCACGGTTGATACGGTTTGGGCGAATGTCGGTGTCGCACCGTGTTACGCCGGCGGATGCATGACGGTGACGCTCAAAAACAACGCGGGAAAAATCGTTTGGGTCAGCTCGGACGAAACATGGGATGTTCGCTCGTTGCCTGTCGCCGCTGCGGGCGCGTCGCAAGCGGTGCGGCACATCTCCGTTTGCACGGTCGGCATCGTGACGCCGATACCGGTCATCAATGACGGTGTTGTGAAGCAGTTGAAGGCTGCAAACGATTTTTCTTTTGGCGAGTCGGTGCCAACGGTTAAGCCGGGAACATATGCGCTGTATGTGTCTGTCGGGACGCGGGACGGTTCGCCGGTGATCGCTTTGCCGTTGGCCGATGGCGATGGCGCGAAACGTTATAAGCTCGGGGAAATCACGATCGGTGGCAAGTAGGCTTCAAATGTGCGGAACTTACTAAGGAATGATTAAAATGAAAAACGGGATGATCGACTTCTTTGGTTACAGCGGTTGCATTGCGCTGGAGAATACGAGTGGTGCGCGCTTGGTTCTCTGTCCGCAGGCGGGCGGGCGCGTGTTGGAATATTCTCTGAACGGCGTGAATACGCTTTATCTTAATCCGGCGCAAAAAGGGTGGCGGCACAAACCCGGCATTCCGAGTGTGGACCCGTGCGGCGGGCGGTGTGATGTGGGTCCCGAACGCGTGATCGCACCGCATCCGGACCTGTGGCTGGGCGACTGGACGGGCGAGATCGTCGGTGACGGAAAAGCCCGGCTTACCAGCGGGCGTGATCGTGTGACGGGGCTTCGTCTGGTGCGCGAGTTCACGCTGGCGGAGGATTCGTCGCGCGTGGTGTTCGAGCAGCGCGTGATCAATGAGTCGGATAAACCGTTTCCCTGCTGTCACTGGAGCCGGACGCTGGCGGCGGGCGGCGGGATCGTGCTGATTCCTCTGACGTCCGACAGTCGCTTTCCGAAGAGTTATATCATGTACGGACCGGGACCGGTGATGAATTTTAAGCCCGAAGATCCGAACATCCGTGTCCGCGACGGTTTTCTGGAGGTGCTCGGGACGCCCGCGAACCCGAAACTCGGCCTTGATTCCTATGCGGGATGGTTCGGCTATCTTCTGCGGAGCAACCTGCTGTTCATTAAAAAATATCCGGTTTATCCCGACCGCGTGTATTGCGAAATGGCGGGGCTTACCATTTCGATCTGGTATTTCAAAAACGAGATGTGTGAACTGGAGCCGATCGGGCCGCGCGAGATCCTTGCGCCGAATGCCTCGTCTTCTTTCATCGAGGAGTGGTCGTTGACCCCGTTTGATTACCCCAAAGAGGGACATGTTGCGGATCTGGCCGAAGTCGCAAAACGATTTTCCCGTTGATGTGCCGTTTCCCTGCCGTGCACGGGCTTCTGTTCGTAAAATCGAGCGCCGAGTTCGCATTATCGAGATTGTGAAGTTGTTTTTTCGGCCTTATGATAGAAAACAGAAATGACATGTAAATGGTCGGAACGAGTGACCGACAGGCTGCATGGAATGATGAAACAGGGGGATCGGCATGAAAACGAGCGTGTTGGCGGGGCTGTGCGCTGTCGTGACGCTGACATATACGTTGGCGTCGGAACCTGTGTCGAGCCTGTTGCCGGAGGGAAAGAAGTGGAAGCTGGCGTGGAGCGATGAGTTTGATGGCACGACGCTTGATCGTTCAAAATGGGATTTTAGGCTTCATATCATGCAAACGCGCCACCAGACGTTCACAAACGAGGGGGCGGAGGTCAAAGGCGGCTTGCTCTATCTGAACCTGATTGAGAAGAACGGCCAGTACTATTCGCCGCATCTGCAGACGGGACGGAACTTTCTGGATCGTCCTGGAAATCCTTATAGTAACGGATTGACGTGGCCGATCGCGGATATTGAACCGCCGTTGT
>CAZTDL010000614.1:0-3103 GCA_964612775.1 uncultured Lentisphaeraceae bacterium | reverse complement strand
CGGTTATCTCGAACGCGGTCGCGTCCGCTTCGAACGTGGTCGCGGCTGTCTCGAATGGCGTGGCGACCGTTTCGAACGCGGCACCTGCCGCGGTTGCCGCTCCCGCCGCAGCAACGCCTGCGCCCGCAACGGCGCCCGCCGGTGGTGACGAGTTGCCGGTCGTCGCGATTGTGCGTGGCATGTATCTGGACGTGTATGCGGTGAAGGCGGCTTCTTTTATCGCGGATAAGGTGCTGGCGGAGCTTGAGGCTGAGGCGAAGACGGCGGAGAGCCTGCAACGTGTCGATAAGGCGGATGCCGAGGCGTTGGTGAAGCTCAATAACGCGCTGGTCGAGAAAGTCAACAATCTCAGCTATGACCGTCAGATCGGCGAGGTGCCGCGCAAAGTGTCTCAGCTTAAACGGACATTGGAGAGCGTGAAGACCGATGTGGCATCGCTCATCGAACTGAAACGCCAAGAGGCGATTGCAAAGGAGAAGCAGCTCAAGGCGGAGGCGATCGCCAATAAGAAACGTCAGGAACAGGAAGCGTATAAAGCCAAGGTCGAAGAGGAGAAGAAGAAGGTCGTCGAGGCCGAAAGCGCCAATGTGGCCACCCTGAAGCAGCTTCAGTTCCGCGATGCGATTCGTGTCATCAAGGACCTTTCGGATGAATTGGAGACGCCGGAGGCTAAGGATGCCGCGGCAACGGCGCTGGACCGCGTGAATCGGATCAAGGATTTCCATGAGTATTTGGTGAAGGCCGTGCCGGGGTATAAGTCTGCGCGCGGATGGACGATCAGCGCGGCTGATCCGAAAAATCTGACGGTGGGCACCACCAAGATCCAGTGGGTTGAGGTCTACGAGAAGCGCCTCGACATTGTCGGTGAGCTGATCAACGGACTGGTGCGTGACGAACAGGCGACCAAATCGTTGCGGTTGCGCGAGAAGACTCGGGTTATGACGAACGCGGCGCTTTGTCTGAATCTTTTCTACAAAGACTTCCCCTCGGCGCAGGAACTGGCAAAGACCTTGGCGACCGACGCTGCGAAACAATTCGATGTTGATGCCGATATCATTAATCAGCTTCTGCCGGAGTTTTTCCAATAATGCGTTATCAGAGCACACGGGGCGGCGGAGAGCCGCTCAAATTTAAAGATACGATTCTGACGGGTTTGGCGCGCGACGGCGGGTTGTTTCTGCCGGAGACGATCCCGAATGTGGCGGACCGCTTGACGGCATGGCGCCAGCTCGCTTATTCCGATCTCGCTTTTGAGATCATTCGGCTGTTTGCGGATGATCTTCCCGAAGCTGCGTTGCGCGAGATCGTGAACAAGAGTTATGCGGTTTTTCGCCATCCTGACGTCACGCCTGTAGTTAAGGTCGGGCCTGTTTATGTGTTGGAGCTTTTTCATGGGCCGACGCTGGCCTTCAAGGATGTGGCGTTGCAGTTCCTTGGCAATCTCTTCGAGTATGTGTTGGGCGAGACCGGCGGAGAGATGAACATCGTCGCCGCCACCAGCGGCGATACGGGCAGCGCGGCCATTTACGGCGTGCGCGGCCGTGAGCGCATCCGCATATTCGTCATGCACCCGCACGGGCGTGTCAGCCCTGTCCAAGAGCGGCAGATGACGACGGTGCTGGACAGCAACGTCTGTAATCTCGCGGTGGACGGTACCTTCGACGACTGCCAGAATATGGTCAAGGCCCTCTTTGGCGACTTGCCTTTCCGTGACCATTTCAAGCTTGGCGCCGTCAATTCGATCAATTGGGCCCGCGTCCTTGCCCAGATCGTTTATTACTTCTATGCGGCTTTCCGCGCGCAGGAGGCCACCGGCGCGGCCAAAGTGCGCTTCAGCGTTCCGACCGGCAATTTCGGCGACATCTTCGCGGGTTATGTGGCGTTGAAGATGGGGTTGCCCATCGACCGGCTCGTACTGGCGACGAACGAGAACGACATTCTGTCGCGGTATTTTAATACGGGCATCTACAGCTTGGGCGAGGTCGCGCCGACATTGAGTCCCTCGATGGACATTCAAGTCGCGAGTAATTTTGAGCGTTACCTTTATTATCTGGCGGGGGAGGATGCGGTGAAGCTGGCGTCTTGGATGTCGGAATTCAAGACGACGGGCACGCTGAAGCCGGAGATCCCGCCGCAGGCCTGCATTGCGGCCGCACGGGGCGATACGGAATCGACGCTGGTCACGATCCGCGCCTTTTGGGACGCCTACGCGTATCTCCTTGATCCGCATACGGCGGTGGGTGTGGCGGTCGGGTTGCGCTTCTTGAAAGAGGATGCTCCGATGATCTGTCTCGCCACGGCTCACCCCGCGAAATTCGGGAGTGCCATCCGTCAGGCCACAGGACTTGATTTGGCGCATCACCCGATTCTCGATGCGCTGGCTGATCTTCCGACCCGCGTGCGTGTGGTTCCGGCTCAGAAAGAGGCGGTCGCCGCAATCGTCAAGGCGGCGGTTGAGGGCTGAGAATGATCGATCCCGCGACATTCAAGTGTCGGCGTTGCGGGGCCTGTTGCCGCGTTCCCGGTTATGTCACGCTCGCCGCCGGAGAGCCCGAGGCGATGGCCGCTTATCTCGGCATGGATGTGTACGCCTTTACGGAGCGTTACACCCAGCTGACCTTCAACCGGCATGATCTTTCGCTTATCGAAGGCGATGCGGGACGTTGCATTTTCTTGCAGGATGACAACGCCTGTCGCATTCAGCCCGTGAAGCCCGCGCAGTGCAAGGGTTTTCCTTTCCTCTGGCGCAGCGAGCAGCTGGAGCGGACCTGTCCGGGGCTGAGTGAGGATCGCGGGTAACCGTGGACGGGAATAGAGGCGAATCGGGACCATGTTTTTTGCGGTTCGGCAGAAGGAACGCGAGATCGGTAGACCCCGTGCGGGGTCACTCACCGGCTGAGAATCGCATGCAAGCGTGAAACGGCAACAGATGAACGTGCGGCGCGGGCAGGATTCGAAAACGAATGGCCGTCTGCCGGATGGTCTGCATTCATCGTTTTATTGGTGACGCGAACTAACCGTGCGGTGCGCGCGCGCCCGGCCGAAGACGGGGGCGCATCCTATCTCTCGGGAACTGGTATAGTACTCGTGTTTTCTGGAGTGG
>CAZTDL010000613.1:0-3104 GCA_964612775.1 uncultured Lentisphaeraceae bacterium | reverse complement strand
CCTCTTCGGTGAAGGCCGCGTCGAGAAAAGGATTGTCCGTCGCGGGTGCCGCCCCGCAGAAATCGTCGAGATCCTTGTTTGAAACCGTTTTCCATGAGGCGATCTTTGCCGTCGCGGTCGCCGAAAAAAAGCCTTCCTTGGAGGCTTCGCTCAGCACGATGAAACCTAGCCAGCCGAGATAGGCTCCCGAAATCATTTTTTCGAAGGTGTAGTGGCCGCAATCATTGGTGGCCTCGTCCATGATCCGGTCGAACCGTGACTGCTTTACGCGGCGGAAAGCTCCCGACTCCACGTTAATCGCCATGGACCCGGACATGTCCAGATCGGTGCGTTTGGTGATGCGCGCGTTACGCTCGACATAGGCGGTGTTGGTGCCGGTGCCGAGAATGAAGCCGACATAGGCCGAATAGTCGCGGGTTACCCCAACGCTCTTGCCCGCCAGAAGCGTTGCGACGGTATCGTTCAAAATCACGACGTGCCGCTTGTAGCCGCGTTGCGCGAGATGTTTCAGCAGTCCCGAGCCGATCATTGTGCCGACCACGGAGGGAACTTGGATTTGCTTGCTCCAGCGCAGCAGTTTCGCATCGCAGTTCGGCATGACCTCGGCCGGATAGGAGAAGCAGAAGCCGATAGAGTCGGATTCCGCGATAATCGGCATCAGAAAGTCCGCGAACGCGTCGTAGAACGCCTCGGAACTGACCTCGCCTTGCGTGCCCGGCATGGGCTGTTTGAAAAAAGTTCCGATTTCCGCATGGCCCTCAGCGTTGATCGTGACGACCGCCGCGCGCAGGTTCGTGCCGCCCGCATCCAATACCACGACAGGCGTTTCCGTTTTGACAGGCTTATTGATAGAGATGAATGACGGTATCATCATCAGTGAAGAGGGCCGCCCCGCCAGCCCCGCGTCCATCTCTTCCTCAAACGTTGTCAGCAACGCCTCGCGGTCGATCCCTTCGACATCCAATCCGTTTTGCTTTAAAAAAGACCCTTCACGAGCTTTCATCAACTTCGCCTCCTTGCGTATAAAAAAACCATTGTCACGATCTGGGCCCCGTTTTGTCAACCCTTGAACCGGAGCAAAAAGCTTTTTGAGCCGGACCGGAGATCCTCGCCCGGCTGTCAGACGAAGAACACGGTGAAAATCCCTGCCATGAAACAGTAGACTCCGAACATCCAAAATCGTCCGCCGTGCAGGGTTTTGACCAACAGGGATAAGGAGATTACGCCGACCAAGGCCGATACGGCCGAACCTGCCAGCAACAGCCACGCGGGAAGTGTCGCAGCCGCAGTCGGACCGGATGCGTTTCCGAGGGCGTCCAACAGCTCCGCGCCCGCCAGCAGGGGAAGGCACATCAGGAACGAGAACTCGGCCGCCTTGTCCGGCGCGATGCCGGCCATTCGGGCGGACGCGATGGTCATGCCCGACCGGCTGATGCCCGGCAAAACGGCCAAGGCCTGCGCGAGGCCCACCAGCAGCGCCCGCTGCGCCGTGACCGGGCCCGTGCCGCCTTTCATCCAACGCAACGCGCACAACACCACGCCCGTGAAAATCAGAAATCCGCCGATGGCCGTCGTATCTTCAAAAAAAGCATCGACTTTGTCTTTGCAGAGCACGTAGAAAAAAATGGCGGGTACCGACGACAGCATGATGTGCCCGACCGTTGCCAGACTTTCGCGTTCCCGACGCAGGATGCCGCGTGCCAGCGCAAACAGCGTTGCGCGATAATAGAGTATGATCGACACCATTGTGCCGAGATGCAGAACAACCTCCAGCCGTACGCCGGGATTGTTGATTTTCAGCAGGCTCTGCATGATCACAAGGTGGCCGGAGCTGCTGATCGGGAGAAACTCCGCAAAGCCCTGAAGCACCGCCAACGCCATCACGTCAAAAAATTCACGCATAGGAAAACCGCCCTGTTCTATCGGGAACCGCTCTTTTACGTCTGGAAGTATAGTGATTTTTCTCTGGGGCGGTCAAACCCTTCGCGAAAAAATGTAAATCAGACGCCTCGTTCAGAGGCCGGCGGCCTTTCTGAACGGTTTATAGGCGAAAGATCGGGTTGAATTATTTGCTGTTGATCTTCATGCCGCATGCCGGACAGATGGATTTTCCGTCTTGCGATTGCAGCGTGACGATGCATTTCGAACATATCGGGTGCTTATCGTTCCCGCTACACGTCATTGCGGCCTCTTGGCCGCATTTTACACAGATTCCCATACATCTATTCCCTTCGTTATGTTTCTCCGCTCAAACCGTCTGGGAATGCAGGATACACGTTAACCGCTTGCATAGCGAAGCATATCTTACGCCTTGTTCTTTACGGGGCTTGCGAAAACGGCAGGCTTGTCCTTGAAACCTTGAAGGCCGGGGCGGACCGCGCAATCGCCGAATATCTGAAAAAAAGAAAGCCTGTCGGCTTTCGGCCGACAGGCTTTGAAATCAAGTGGCGGGGAGGACGGGATTCGAACCCGCGACCACCGGATCGACAGTCCGGTGCGCTAACCAATTGCGCCACCTCCCCGCAAAAAAGTGAACGCAATTTATCAAACGGCTCGCGTGCTGACAAGTGCCAAATTTAAAAAGATCAAACTTTTTTCGCAGAGGCTCAAACGGAAAGAAAGACGGCCAACGCGGTGAACGCGAAAAGGGCAACGGTTGCGATGAGCACTTTATCCGTCAGCATCACCTTCTCGGGGCGTCCGCCTCCGTCATGACGATACACCAATTCCAGATAACGGAAAATGCCGAAGACCACGAAAGGGATCGTCAGCCCTAGACGGTTGGTTCCGAAACGTGCCACGGTCTCTTCCGAAAGCGTGTAGATCGCATAGCAAACCAGTGTGGCGGACGAAGTGATGCCGATCTGCATGTCCAGCAAATAGCGGTCATAGCCGGCCAGCGACTCGCGGTGCCGCTCGCCTACTTCTTCCAGCAGAATCTTCTCGTGTCGCCGTTTGCATAGCGCCAGAAAGAGCGCCAGCAGGAACGTGCATAGCAACAGCCATGGCGAAATGCGCACGGTCAACGCCGTGGCGCCTGCGATGGCGCGCAAAACGAAACCGATGGCGATCACGAAGACATCCACGTAGGGAATGCGCTTGAG
>CAZTDL010000612.1:0-3108 GCA_964612775.1 uncultured Lentisphaeraceae bacterium | reverse complement strand
CCGTTACGTCGGCATCAACCTAGGCCTTCTTAAAGACGCGAACCACCTCGGTCACTTCAACGGCGAAGAGCTCAAGACCGTCCTCGCCGCCTTTATCCGCGCCGCCGTTCTGGCCGTGCCGAACGCCCGCAAGAACAGCATGTTCGGCTTCAATCCGCCCGCTTACGTGCTGGGGCTGCGGCGCACGGGGCAGCCGATCTCGCTGGTCAACGCATTCGAAAAGCCGGTCTCTGCGGACGGCGGAGGCTACACGACGCCGTCGGAAAAGGCGCTGAAAACGCACTGGGCCAACCTGAAGGAACTCTATTGTCTGAAGACGGAGACCGAGGCGGAACTGCCGCCCGATAATCTGGGCGCACTGATCGCCAAACTTCTGGAGAACTTGGCATGAGCGACCGCGCCTATCTGGCTCTCTATTTCGACGCGCCGCTCCAAAGCTGGGGATTCGCGAGCAAGTTCGACCGACGAACCACGCTCGCCCACCCCACCCGCAGCGGCGTGATCGGCCTGCTCTGCGCCGCCTCCGGCGTCGATCGGGCGGACACGAAAGGCCTCCGGCACTTGGACGGCGAACTGGAGATCGACGTGTACACCTTCGCACCGGGCGGGCGTCTGACGGACTACCACACCGTCGGTGGCGGGTACGACCCTAAGCGCGATGCGCAGAAGACCTGCCGCAAAGCTAAAGCTTCGGGTGGGGCAGGGACGACCGTGCAGACGTACCGTGAGTATCGCGAGGGCGCCCGCTGCGGCGCGGTAGTCTCGGGTGGTACCGAACGCATCAATGCGCTGGCCGCGCATGTGCAGAACCCCGTCTGGGGCATCTGGCTCGGCCGCAAGGCGTGCGTTCCGGCCGCCCGCGTGTTTGCGGGCGTCCACGCGGATCGGGACGCGGCGGTCGCCGCGCTCGGCGCGGCTGCGGGCGGCCGACCGGCGACACGCATCGTCCGGGAGGCCGCGACGTTCGAGGACGGCACGGACACGCTCATGGACCGACCGCTGGATTTCAACCCCGATTCGCGACGCTTCGCGCCCCGGCGCATCCGCGTCGATACGGAGTGACGCCATGCCGATCTTTGAGAAACCGCCGCTGGAAACGCTGACGCCCGCCCGCGAACGCTGGACGCCGCTCTACCTCGAACACGGCCGGATCGAGGTGGACGACGCCAGCGTCAAGTGGATCGGCGCAGACCGGACCGTCATGCGCCTGCCCGTGGCCTCGCTGAGCGTGCTCATGCTGGGGCCGGGCACGACCGTCACGCACGCCGCCATGAAGGCCTGCGCCGACAGCAACACGCCGGTCTGCTGGGTCGGCGCGGATGGCATGCGTTTCTATTCCTTCGGCGTCGCGCCCACGCACGACAACGAGCGCGCCCGCAAACAGGCCGAGATCGCCTCGTCCCCCAAACGGCGGGACGAGGTGGCCCGGCGCATGTTTGCGCGGCGCTTCCCGGACACCGACGTCTCCGGCGTAGCGCTGAAGGAGTTGCGCGGCATGGAGGGCCGACGGGTCAAGGCGCTGTACGCCGACATGGGAGCGAAATACGGCGTGACATGGAAGGGCCGGAACTATGACGCCAACAACTGGGAAGTGTCGGACACCATCAACCGGGCCGTCTCCGCAGCCAATGCCGCACTCTACGCGCTTACGACCGCCGTGGTCTGTTCGATGGGCTATCTTCCTCAGTTGGGCTTCATTCACACGGCCTCCACCCTGCCGCTTGTTTTCGACATCGCCGACATGTACAAGCCCGAAACGACGCTGCCCGCCGCCTTCGAGACGGTGAGCCTCAATCCAGAGGCCACGGACGAAGAGGTGATCACACGGCTAAAGTTTTTCATCGAGAGCGTCCATCTGCTCACGCGGATGCCCAAGGACATCGAAAAACTGCTGGAGGACGTATGACCGTCATTGTCGCCAACGACACGCCGCCCGCAATCCGCGGACTGCTGAAGCGGTGGTTCATCGAACCCCGACCGAACGTCTTCGTCGGCTCCGTCAACGCCCGCACCCGCAGCAAAACGCTGGAGTATGTCCGACGCAACGGGCCTGGCCTTGGGCTGCTGGTCATTTATGACGACGACAGTGCCCAGGGCTTCACGGTCGAATCTTTGGGCGACCCCAAGCGCCGGCCTGAACGCCGCTGCGGACTGGAACTGATCGCCGAATCGTGGGAGGAAGGGGCGGACACATGCTGACCCGCTCGCTCTGCTGTTTCAAAGGCCTATCCGCAGAGGCCGAACAGCGTCTCTGGCGGAGAGGCTGCCTGTCTTGGCGACATCTCAAAGTGATGGCCCGCCAACACCTTTCCGTCAAAAAGAGTGACACGCTGATGGCCGGAATGCCGTTTTACGAGGCGGCGCTGGAAGCGCGTGCCGCCGATTTTTTCATCGGCAAACTGCCCTGCGGTCACAAACTCAGAATCCTCCCAGAATTTCAAGAAGGCTTGGCTTTCCTCGACATCGAAACAACCGGACTGAAACGCGCATCTTGCATCACCGTGATCGGCCTGTGGCACTGCGGGACGGTCGAGACCTTCGTCCGCGGTCGTAATCTGTCCGACTTCATCAAGGCGTGGCAAAAAATCGATGTGTTGATGACCTTCCACGGCACACATTTCGACCTTCCGTTTCTGATGCGCGAATTCGGATTCACCATCCATCCTCCGCACATCGACCTGATGACCGAAGCGAAATACTGGGGACTGACCGGCGGACTGAAAGCCATCGAGCAAAAATTGGGCTATCAACGAACCGAGGAAGAAAACGGCGACGGCCGCGAAGCCGTTACCCTCTGGAATGCTTATGCCGAAACGGGCAACGAACACGCGCTAAAGAGACTGTTGGCGTATAACACGCGGGATGTTCTTTCGCTGCGTTTGCTCAGCCGACACCTCTGGCGGCTTTCGTGTCAGAACTATGATGCCCCGCATCCCGTCTTCTGATCAACTCTCGTTCTTTGACAATTGACAACCCACTACATATTGGGCTATTTTCGCACCGCCAATACAAAGTGTTGGCCTTTTCCCCACGCCCGTGGGGATGACCCGTTGCTCGGACAGCGTCACAATATCGCCCGTGGCACCGTTAATCGCTTGTTTTGTGCGC
>CAZTDL010000611.1:0-3120 GCA_964612775.1 uncultured Lentisphaeraceae bacterium | reverse complement strand
CGCGTCACCTGCGACTCAGCCGCCGTAGCCCAGTGTGCGGCAGAGCACTATCTCGCGAACGACTTCAAAAATTTCGCGTTCATCGGCGAACCCAGCGGCATGAACTGGTCGCGCTGGCGGCAGGAAGCCTTTGTCAGACGTCTCGGAGAGGCGGGCTACGACTGTGCCGTTTATCCGATGCCCAGCATCGAAGAAAAAGGCGAATGGGAACTTGAGCGGCAAAGGATGAGCCGCTGGCTGCGCAAACTGCCCAAACCGCTCGCGGTTTTCGCGGCCAACGATGCGCGCGGCCGACAAGTGCTCAACGCCTGCCTTGCAGCCGATTTACCCGTGCCCTATGAAGTCGCGGTTCTTGCCGTCAACAACGACGTCATGATCTGCGAAACAAGCCTGCCGCCGCTCTCCAGCGTCGCCGTCGACATGGAGCATGCGGGCTATGCCGCCGCCGAACTGCTTGACCAACTCATGCGTAAAACGCTGAAAAAACAGCAATGCGTGACTTTCGCCCCACAGACGGTCGTGGCACGCGCCTCGACTCAACGCTTGCAGGTTAATGACCGACTCGTGATCCGCGCACTGGAGTACATCCGTATCAACGCCGGCCTCAACATCCGCGTCTCAGATGTGGCCGGCCATATCGGCGTCACGCAAAGGTGGGCCGAGAAACGCTTTGCGCAGACGCTCGAACGTTCCGTAATGGAAGAAATTCATCGCGTACGTATGGATACCGTCCGTTCGCTTGTTTCACGGACGACGCTACCATTCTCCGAAATCGCCAAGCGATGCGGGTTCACAGGTGCCAATCATCTCGGCGTATTGTTCCGCCAATCCTACGGCTCAACCATGAGCGAATTCCGCGGACACGACGCTGCACAGCGACTCGCGTGCAAGTGACGCTAGCGTCCGACCGGATACAGGCGCACGAGCCGTACGCCGTGGCCGGGCAGTTCTGTAACGAACTTTTTGCCGTCGCAGGACGGGCAGAAAACACCGATATCCTCCTGCCGCCAGAGGTCCCTAATGCGGTGTTTGCCGTCGATCTGTAGCCATTTGTAATCGAGGCTAACAGTCTCGGGAATGAATCCCCGATTGAAAAGTCCCACCGCGAGGCTTCCGTCCTCCATATACTTGGACCACACTTCCACCGCGCCGTTTTTCCAAACACGAGAGGCTTGGCATCCCAACGGATCTTGATGCACGTCCAACACTTCGTCGTTTGTCAGCAGGTTGCGCGTGAACGCGTCGAGCCTCGCCAGATCGCATCCTAACAGCATAGGCGCAGCCAACAGGCACCAATACGAGATGTGGACATACTGTTCGTTCGGCGTCAAATAGGTGGGAGCCGTCCGCCCTCCGAAGCCCACTTCACCCACAAGCATCATGTCCAAATCGTTCCAGTGCCCCGGCCCCGCGTATTTTTCAAGCCCAATCTCTTTGTCCACCGCGTTTACGACCGGAGTCCAAAAGGGTTTGATGTCCCCCTCCGTCCGCCAGCAGTTCACGCCCAGCGACTCCGCCCAAGGAGGGCGCGCGCCGTTGGCGCTGAACACGATGTCGCGCTGCTGACCGCGCAGAGCCCGCCCCATCAGAGCAAAAGGCCGCATCGTCCGCTCCAAAGCGTTCGTACCCTGCGCCACCGAAGTGTAGGAGCACCAGTCGTACTTCAAATAATCAAAACCCCAATCCGCGTAACTCCGCGCGTCCTGCCATTCGTACTGCCAGGAGCCCACAGAACCGGCGCACGCGGTCGGCCCCGGCGAGGAATAGAGCCCCGCTTTCAATCCCAACGAGTGGATGTAGTCGGCCAGCGCTTTCATATCCGGGAAACAGGGCCGCGTCCGAACGCGCCCCCACGCGTCACGTCCGCCAAGGCCTTTAACAATCTCATGTCTATAGAGCGTCCACCCCTCGTCAATGTTGACGTAGGTCCAGCCGTGATCGATAAGCCCGCTGTCGTGCATGGCTTTGGCGTTCCGGCGAACCAAGTCGTCCGACACGTGCTTCGCATAGATATGCCACGAGTTCCACCCCATCGGCGGCGTGAGCGCGATTCGCTCGCCGATAACCAGCCGCCATTCGCGCTGCGCCCGCCCTTTGGCGTTCTCCGCCGTCAGCGTCACCGTATATGTTCCGGGTGTATCGACCGTTCCCGCGATAATTCCGGTCCGGGAATCGATCGAGACGCCGTCGGGCAAGTTACGCGCGCCGAAGGTCAGCGGCCGGACACCCGTCGCCGGCACTTTAAAGAAAACGGGGTTGCCGGGACGCGCGCCGAGCACTCGCGCGCCGTTGATACGCGGCTCGGGCGCTTCCGGCGGCGTGAGAATGCCCAACTGGGGCACCGTGTACGGCGTCAGTTTCGTGCCGTCATTTGCCGTAAAGACCGCGTCGCACCAATCCCCGTGATGTTCATCCCAATATGCGATGCCGGCGGAAAGTGTGACCGTTTTGCACCCCGTAAGATCGGCTTTGATCGTCTTGGCGGGTTGTCCGTGTTTCATGCGGCCGGATGTCGCCGCCAGCCGATTGTCCGCATACACCTGAAACTCAACATAACCAACAAACTGGGTGTTGTCGTCGTCCACCCCGACGGTCGCTTCAAAGGCGGTCACACTGCCGTTGACCATATAGACCGCCGACCATTCGTCGTTTACGCCGACACCCCGCTTGAAGGCTTTCCCCCCGATTGTCAACGGCGCGCCGCGCGCGCTTCGGTTGAGCTGCGGCGCCAAACCCGCCGGATTTCGGCACCCCATGGCCGACACATCCAGCTCGTCGAGCCACACCTTCGTATCCGCCGCCGCCACCCATGCGGCGAGCGTCATCACCACCGTTGCCTTCAGAAAACCGTTGTGCATGCATTCCCTCATCTTTGCGCGATCTGTAGACGAAATCTGACGCGACCACAAACGGAGGTCTTACTCCGCGTCGAACACCCGGACGAAATCAACCTCAAAACAGTCCGGCAACACGGCTTTCAGCAAGGCGGGCACCGGCTTGCCGTTCCATCCGCCTGGCGCCTTCGATTCCAGCCCGCCGCGGTTCTCGGAGCGGTGGTAGCCGTGGCATTCGGTCGAGACCAAGACAAACTGGTCGACCTCGGACACCGGGCATTCGGGC
>CAZTDL010000610.1:0-3121 GCA_964612775.1 uncultured Lentisphaeraceae bacterium | reverse complement strand
TGGCCCAACTTCGGCAAAAGATGAGTCACGTAACGGGACGTTGCGTAAACTGCCGCTTCCTCTCTGTTTGCGGCGGTAACTTCCGCGCAAGAGCCGAAGCCGTCACAGGCAATCTCTGGGGGGTTGATCCGGCCTGCTACCTGACAGACAACGAAATCGCATCACCGCTTGTATGAATGCGCAGTCACACGTAAACCATCCTGCCTCGCCTAGTCAGATCCCGTTCGACGGACCTCGCGTCGTCGCATGGGAAGTGACGCGCCGTTGTCCGTTGGCGTGCCGGCATTGCCGCGCCGGGGCGAACGACCGTGCGTATGAAGGCGAATTGTCCACGGAAGAATGTCTGCGTGTCCTTGACTCATTGGCAACGTTTGGCAGGCCTATGATCATATGGACAGGCGGTGAACCGATGTATCGTCCGGACATTCTTGATCTGGTTCGCGGTGCGACGGCCAGAGGTCTGCGTTCGGTCATGGCACCGTGCGGGACGCTGGTCACGCGTGAAGCATTACTGGCGCTCAAAAAGGCGGGGGTCACCGCGTGCAGTTTCAGCCTCGACGGCGCGACCGCCACTTCGCATGACGCTTTCCGCGGAGTGGATGGCGCGTTTGAGAATGTGGCGCGAGCCATGTCGATCGCTAAAGAAATCGGCATGCCGTTTCAGGTGAATACTACGGTCTCGCGCGTAAACAAGAATGAGTTGCCCGCGATCCGTAATGAGGCCATAGCCCGAGGGGCTCGGACACTTGACCTCTTTTTCCTTGTCCCTGTCGGGCGGGGTGTCGCACTGCGTGATCTCGCGCTGAAGCCAGATGAGACCGAAACCGTATTGCGCTGGGCGTTCGACATGGATCGGCAAGGCCCAATCCATGTGCGCGAGACATGTGCGCCGCAAGCTGTACGTATCTGGCATACACTTGAAAAACCGGGAGCGCATCCCGCAGGCTGTATGGGCGGGCGTGGTTTTGTTTTCATTTCTCACACGGGAATCCTGCAACCGTGCGGATTCTTGGATATTCCGAGCGGCGATTTAAGATCGCAGAAGTTTGATTTCAAGCGAGCCTATGAGACTTCATCGGTATTCCAAAACTTAAAGCAAAGTTCCCGGTTCGGCGGAGGTTGCGGCAGGTGTGCTTTTCGCAACGCCTGCGGAGGTTGTCGTGCACGGGCCTATGCCGCTACTGGGGACTACATGGCGGGCGAAACGAGTTGTCCGCTTGCGGTTCGTTAACTATCGCGGATGTGCCTCACAATGAATGTTTTGGGTTGCCTTAGACCGAACATGATTTGTATAGTGTTGCAAACATGAAACTTTTTCAAAGGAGTCTGAATATGCAAATAGCGTTAGGGCATACAACTTGGATTTATTGCGTGTGTATAATGTTGGCCGGCGGCGGACAGATTTTTTTTGCTACGGGATGTAAGCCGTCTTCAGAACGGATTGCGGCTCGCGAGGCTTTGCTGAACCAAGAGGTTGAATCGCTCTTTGCGCAGGCACAGGAAATGCAGTCGCAAAATCAAATGGATCAAGCTCTGCAACTGATTGAAAAAGGAATCTCAAATCCTAAATATAAGGCTTATAGATCCCGTTTTTTCACTCAGAAAATTGATCTATATCTTGCTCAGGATTTTGATCAGAAGGCCTGTGAGGCAATTCTCGCTGCTTGGAAAAACAGCGATCCGGAATTAGGTCGAGCTGTCTTTGGACGCGTGTATAACCATTATCAACAGCGCAACAGTTATTCAAGCATCAGAAAATGGTGCGTAAGTCTCTTGTCGACGGATATTGGCCTGCCGTATGAACTGCGTAGCCAAGTGCTGAATTGGCAACTTTCGGCCGCGCTCGCCATGACGGATGAGGCCGGTGCAAAGGTCGGCTTTGATGAGCTTTTGTCGTACCTTAAACCTGATGAGGCCGCACCGATTGTCCAACGGACGTTGACAGGTTTAATGGAGACGGGGCAGCATGTATTGGCGTTGTCTCTTATTCGTTATTTGGAGAGCAAGAAGCCCAGTTCGGCACTTTACAAAAACCTCTATGTGACAATGACCGTCCGTTGTTTTCTTGCGGCAAAAAACTGGGATAGCATCACGCCCGCTTTCAATGCGTGTGTGGCCCAATTGCCGGACGATCAACTGCTCGCGATATCTCGAACCGTCTTTTCATCGCTGCTTAAGAATGGAAAGAAATCCAACGTTGAACAGTACAGCCGTCAGGTGATCTTTAATGCCATCGAAAAAACCAACTCGGTTAATTACGCTTCTCGCGTTTGGGTCGATGCCGGTGTGACCGCGAACAAAAAACTTCTCACGGAGCGCCTCGACGCGTTGTTAAATGCGAAAGTATCCCCTGTCCAGATCGGAAATCTCTTTGACCGCTATTTTTATGAAATGACGGAGGACTTGGATATCATCCGCGGACTATGCGCATTGGGAGATCGCATCATCGCCGTATGCACCGATCCCGACACCGTTAATAACATCAGAGTAAAAATCCTGGACGGTGCATTCATCACAGATAATTTCGATCTGGCCGTGCAAATGCTTGAACAAGGTATTCCCGGTAAAGATAAACAGTGGCACGAAATGTCGTTACCTAAGGTCAAGGCTCATCGTGCGCTGGCAAAAAAACAGCCGAGAGAAGCCGTCAAATATTTTCGCGATTTCATGAATGCGTGGCTAGCGTCTGACCAACAGGAGGAGTTTGATCCCACGAGCGGTATCGCGTACAGTCGCGAATGGATTCTCGGCCGTAATGCATACCGCATCGCGGGGATTCTAGACTCGATTCCTGATAAGGTTGAGGCCGATAAGGCACGCGCAGAAGCAAAGGCATATTTCAAGACGGCCCTTGTGAAAGCGGCGAATGACACGGAGGCGCTTAAGTTGCTGAAGGAAGAAACAAAGGATATGGGACTGTAACAAGCCCCTTTCCTACGCTTTCCAGTGTGTGACCTGCGCAACGATTTCGTCCAACGCGTCATTCTCTTTTATGACTTTTACGCGTTCGCCGCGTATGAACAGGATAAAGTTACCGTTGCCGCCGGCCACAGCAATGTCGGCCCCCTTAGCCTCACCGGGACCGTTCACAACACAGCCCATCACGGCCACATGCGGACGG
>CAZTDL010000609.1:0-3123 GCA_964612775.1 uncultured Lentisphaeraceae bacterium | reverse complement strand
ACGACGGGTAGCGGCAGGCGTTTCTAGCGAGCCACCATGCTTGCGGTCGCGGCGGTTAACACCTTCTTCGAAGACGAGAACGCCGGCCGTTTCAACGGCCGTTTCATTGATGACTGCCCAACCCAGCGAATTCGTCCCCAGATCGAGACCCAACGTTTTCATTTGATTCCCTTTCCGCTTGCATATAACCACACACTTACCATAACATAATCCCGCATCTTATCACAACAAGGCTATATGCCGAAGGTGTAAGACCTTTGGGGCGCGGTTCGCCGCGCCCCTTTTTTATTTTCGCGCTCAAAAACCAATGTTCATCGATAACCCGAATGGGCGGGCTAAACGGGCCGGATCCGCCTAAACGGCGCATGTGCCGTCAGACGGACGACTTGTTTCTGTACCGGCCGCGTCAGAGACGGCTTCTCCTGTTTACGGGATGCGGAATCGGTTTTCTATCCGACCTTTGAAAAAGCGATGGTTTTCTGCTCCGGGCGTTGTTACGATGCGGATGTGATGGTTTATGCCGTTGGATACGGAATTCAGGCGGGCGGCGCGGTTCGGGGTTTTGTGGCACGTCGGAAATTCATCGAACCGCGGATCTGTCTGGAGAACGTAAAAACGGAACCAAGGAGAGTCTGATGAAAACACGGTCAGGGTTTATCGCGTCGGCGGGTTTAATTCTTGGTTGTCTGTTCTTGGGCGGGTGCAACGACGCCTCTAAGCCGTCGGCCCCTGTTCCTTCAGCCGAGTCTAAGTCAACGATGAAAACGGTCGTCGAGGGCGTGACGGGGAAAGCCGCTGTGGATCAGGGATTGTCGGCAAAGAAGCAACTGGATGCCGTCGACAAGCTTCGCCGCACGGAAATGGAAGCCTTGGAACAGTAACGCTTCGTGGGCATCGGTTACGGCAGGGTGACCTTGAGCCGCATGAAACGGCTGGGCGCGTTGGTGACCGGGACGTCATGGCGCGCCGTGACCTGCCACCATTGATTGCTGTCTGAACGCAAAAATTCGGACACGTTATGGGTGGTCCAGAGCCCGTTCAGCAGGTTGGAGCAGGCTTCCACTTCATACAGAAGATCGGTCGCTTGTTTGTTTTGCCTGTAGCTCAGCGTCAGGTATCGGTTCCAGACGCCGCCGATGGGCAGGCCTGCGGTATCCGTCAACCGGGGGTTGAGGCCCATCGCGTATTCCAGTAGGTTTACGATCCCGTCGCCGTCTGGATCGTCCGTGTCGCCGGTGATAATCCCGGCTTCACGTTCAGCCGTGCTGAACCAATTGGTTTTCCATAGGGTATACGGCGTCATGACGCTAACCGTGACGTCGTCAACGCAGATCCCATATCCGTTGTTCGCGAGTCCTTCGAACGCGATGAAATACGCGCGGCTGGCCGCCGGCAACGCGAGCGTTCTTTCAGTCCATGCGGAGACGTCATTCGTGTAAGACGCCAGCAGAATCCAGGAATTGGTGGGGGCTGTCTTGTAATAGACGCGGAGCTCGTCCTGATCATTCGCCCAAGAGGTCATGCAGTGCCAAAAGCTCAATTGCGCGTTTGGCTGCGCGAGTCCGAAATCAAGCAACGGCGAGATGAGTTTTGTTTTCCGCCCGGGTGCGGTCGAAAAGAAAGACGCATTGCAGGTGCCGCCATGCGCATGTGAAGGGTTATACTGATTATATCCGCCATGGGTGATGCCCCACTCCGTGTTTCCGGTCACATAGGTTTGTGTCCACTCGGAGGGCACGGCGTTATCGGTCTCGAAGGTCTCCACAAAGGGAAGGGTGCGGGGCGGCCGCAGTGTCAGATTCAGCGTTGAGAAGGCCGTGCCGTTGGTGGCGTCCGTCACGCGTACCTCGAAGGTGACGGTTTCGCTGGCGGTCGGCGTGCCGCTGATCGTGCCGCCGCTGCCGAGTGACAGTCCGGCCGGTGGCGCGTTTGATACCACATCCCATGCGTAAGGCTCGGTTCCGCCGTAGGCGCGGAGAACGGCGCTGTAGGGCACATAGACGGTGCCGGGCGGAAGCGAACCGGTGTGAAGAATGGATAGACGGGGTCGGCAGACGTCGAAAGTCATGGCGGTGCCGGGCTCGCTGAAGGAGCTGAAGCTAAGTCCTGAAGCCGAGCCGTCCCACCAGCGCGCGCTTGGGGCGGTGGCGTCGTTGAAAAGATTGAGGTATCCGGTAGCGGGATTGTGGCTGTAATAAAGATCGTTGGCATCGACGCTTTTTCCGTTGTTCTGGAAGTGCCATTTGTTGTCGGCTTGAACAAGCGTCACCTCATAATTCGCGTGGAGGGTGTTGTAAGACAGGCTCTGATTGTCGCGTGATCCCCTTTCGTCGATGTGCCAGATCGCGATGCCGGAGGCGGGAAGCGTGGCGTCGCGCCCGGATTGCTGACGGTTCTCGACGAGGTGATATTCGGTCGGAACACCGGGTTTCGCATAGCGATAGAAGCGATTGAAGTCGGCCCCGGCTGCTGAAGTCAATGTGGCCGTTAAAGCGGAACCGCCCGTCAGATCAACGGTCGTCGCCCAGCCGGCCGCACGCTTAAGATAGGCGCAGAGCTGAGCGGGATTGGGACCGCTCCCGCCCGAATTCATCAGGCAGAATGTTCCGGCACCGCCCATCGAATCCTTTTCGTAGTCGTAGATATCGGGGAACCCGCAGAGAAGATGTCCGTTCTCGTGGCAAAAGGTCCCGAGCGTCAGCGAAGCGCCGATATCCGAGATCTGATATTTATAGATGAAAATGCCTTTAACGACCTCCTGTTGGCCAACGTTGTACAGTGCCCACGAATGAGGCCAGAGACCATAGCTCCAGACCCCGCTGTCTTCTCCGGCGAAGAACACGTTGCAGGCGATGGCGCGGTTTGAGGCATCGAGTGTGAGATTGGAAAAAGCCGGCGCGATGTCGGTTGCGTAATTCGGAAGCGTTTTCAGGGCCGCGACAGCGTCCCGAATTAAGAAATTAGCCTGTTCGCCCTCGTCTTTGGACGTGTCGTTATAATACGCTTTGGGTCGCGCCATGCGGATGCAGACCGTCACAATGTTGGTGTAGGTCAACAGGGTATTGGAGTTGTCCTCAAAGTATTTTTTTACGGAGCCGTTGTTTCCGAACGCCGTATAGTTGT
>CAZTDL010000608.1:0-3130 GCA_964612775.1 uncultured Lentisphaeraceae bacterium | reverse complement strand
CGCAGCAGGTGTTCGCCCGCCGCGGTCAGCGTCTCGTCGCGCTTGGCGAAGTGGAAGCGGATCAAGTTGCGAACCGGCTCGCGGAAGAAGCTGGAGCCGGGCACGGCCGCCACGCCGATCTCGCGCGCCAGCCATTCGCAGAAGGCCACATCGTCCGACACGCCGAGTTCGCCGACGTCAACCATGACGTAATAGGCTCCCTGCGGCCGGATATAACGCAGGCCCGCGCGATCCAGCCAGCCGGTAAACACGTCCCGCAGGGCGGTATGCTTCGCGGTCAGCCCACGATAATAGCCGTCCGGGAATTCAAGCGCGGTCACCGCCGCCTCTTGCAGCGGCGCGGCCGCACCGACCGTCAAGAAGTCGTGGACCTTGCGCACACCGTCGATCACGGCGGGCGCGGCCACCACCGTGCCCAAGCGCCAACCGGTGATGGAATAGGTTTTCGAGAGCGAACTGCACGAGATCGTGCGCTCAAACATACCCGGCAAAGCCGCCATGTAAGTGTGCACATGCGGCGCGTAAACGATATGCTCGTAAACCTCGTCGGTGATCACGAACGCGTCGAACTCCTGCGCCAGTTCCGCGATCAGCGTCAATTCTCTACGCGTGAAAACCTTACCGGACGGATTTGACGGGTTGCACAAAACCAGCGCCTTGGGCCGATGCGTCTCGAAGGCGGTTCGCAGCTCATCCGGATCGAACGCGAAGTCGGGCGGACGCAGCGGCACGTAGACCGGCAGGGCACCGGTCAGCACGGTGTCCGCGGCGTAGTTCTCATAGAACGGCGAGAAGAGGACCACTTTGTCACCGGGGTTGCAGGCGGTCATCATCGCCGCCATCATCGCCTCGGTGCTGCCGCACGTGACGGCCACGTTCGCGTCCGCATCCACGGGCACCCCCATGAAGTGCGACTGTTTGCGGGCGAACGCCTGCCGGAAATTCGCCGCGCCCCACGTGACCGCATACTGGTGCGGGCCGAGGCGCGCCGCACGTCCGGCGGCCGCGAGCAGTTCCGGCGGCGGATCAAAGTCGGGAAAGCCCTGCGAGAGATTCACCGCCCCGTACGCGTTGGCGACGCGAGTCATGCGGCGGATCACTGACTCCGTAAAACGGCTGGTTCGATCACTGGTCTGAGGCATGCCCACAATTCCTTTTTTCTCACGGCGCGGCTTTCGCGGCTCCGGGCTTTTCCGCCAGCACGCGGCGCGCATAGTTCGCATAGAAGCCGCGGGGATCCTCTGTATAAGCCTTGAGGATCGCGGCGCCCTTACCATCCTTATCGCCCACCTTGTAGAGCGCCGCCGCCAAATTAACCTCGCAGGGGACCGACGATTTTTCTTTCTGGCTGTAGCTGCTGCGGCTGTCATAGCCAGGCACAGGCGGGATCTCCGCCGACAGCCGGATCGCATGACCGCTCATTCCCGGAAAGTCCAGAAGCTGCGACAGCGCTTCGGCCAAAGCCGGATCGCCGAACAGCGGGCAGACCAGCGCGATAATGCGGCAGTGTGTCGTCGCCGGCGTTTTCCGGCCCGAGCACAAATCTCGGATTTTCTCGACAAGAACCGGCACCGCTTTCCTTGATTTTGCCCGGCCGAGCGCCAACAGATAGGCATCCATGCGGTTCGCGCCAGACCCCAGCCCGGCATCCCACTTGTCTTCCCAACCGTGCGTCTTCACCCAGTCAATCAGCTCATCCTCGCCGACGGGATCGCCCAATACCGCAAGAATGTGCGCATAGATCAGACTCACGTCTGAACCGCGGCCGCTGCTGTGGGTGGACAACTCCCGATATTTTTCAAGGAGATACGGCTTCGCGCGTTCCGGGTCGGCAAAAATAAAGGGCAGCCCGCTGTAGCCGAACATCACGTCGTGCGTCGCCAGCTTCAACTGCGTATCCGGAATCGGATACGAATCGTTCTGGTTCAGGACGGATTCAGGAATGATTCCCTGTTCCACCAAATGCCGCTGCAAGACCTTCACCGGGATATCGCGCAACTCGCGCTTTCCTTTCAACGCGAGATACACGGCGTAGGCCGCCGCATAACCTTGATTCTGCAGATCGGGCTGCATACGCAGGATCGACATCGCATCGCGGTCCGCGCTCATGCCGAGTCCCACCACCAGTAACCCGTCCGTCGTTTTCGGCAGCAAGGCGCGGTATGGTCCGTTGGCATCCAACGTCACATGGTTTGCGGTGCGGATATTCTTGGTCCAAAAAAATCCCCGCTCGCCCAACCGTGCAAATCAAACCGGCTGCGGTACTGAATGATCGTATCGGGAAAGGTCCGCCCCGTCAGATAGTCCAGCGCCGTCATCCGATAGACGCCCTCGATCCGCCGCCGCTCGCGCGAATTGACGAGCTGCGAGAGGTCCCACCCCGCCTCGGTCATCTGCCGCGCGCGAAGTCCGAAGAAACTGAGATCCGAAGCATCGGTATCATCCACAAAAGAAAAGTCATTGTTATGGCCGCCTTCGCCCAAACGGATCACCGCCATACCCACGCCCTGACCGATCAGCTCATCGGGCCGATAGAACTCCGTGGGCTCGCCCGCCGCGGCCGCCACATCGGCGTTGCCTGAAGCGTCGATCACCGCTTTGGCCAACACCACGCCGCGTTGTCCGTCGGGCGTCACGACCACCACGCCCCGAAGCTTCTTCCCCTCCAGCACGGCGCCCACGGCCATGCTGCCGAACCAGATCTCGCCGCCGCCCTTTCGAACAGCCGCACGGTACCATTCGCCTTTGGCCTGCGACCGGTAGCGCCCCGTGGCCTTGACCTCTTCGTCAATCGTTTTGGTGAACCCGCGCTGGTTTCCGTAGTAATAGCCGCAGATCATGCCGGCGGTCTGCACGCCGCCCATCTCATAAAGCTGTTCGACAACCAGCGTCTTGACGCCGTTCCTCACCGCACCCACGCCCGCCGGGCCGCCGGTGGTTCCGCCGCCCGCCACCACCAAGTCCGTCTCCGCCAAAACCGGCAAAGCGCGCGCATCGCAGGGTATCGTTCCGTTCACCGGCGCGTAGGCCCGCGTCAGCGAGCCCTGCACTTCGCGGATGTCGGCAACGGTCATTCCGTCCGTCCTTCCCCGCAACCGCACATCCGTCATATCCGCGCGCGCCCGTGCCT
>CAZTDL010000607.1:0-3139 GCA_964612775.1 uncultured Lentisphaeraceae bacterium | reverse complement strand
AACTGCCGCCCGATCTTTACCGCCGCCTCGTCTGGCCGTTCGAGAAACAGCTTTTCGAAGCGATCCACGCCAAAGGCGGGCTCGTCAAACTCCACATCTGCGGCAACATCCATCATCTGCTGCCGCACATCGGCGAACTGGGAGTGGACATCCTGGACATCGACCACATGGTCAAACCGGAAACGGCGCGCCAAACCGTCGGACCGAAAGTCGCCATCGCGGGCCGCGTCGATCCCGTGGGCGATGTTCTGAACGGTACGCCGGCAAGCATCCGCAACGCCGTTGCGTCGAGCTATGCCGCCATCGGCAACCCGCACCTTGTCATGGCCGGCTGCGAGATCCCGCCGGGAACGCCCGACGCCAACCTTCAAGCGCTCTGCGAACTCCTTCCCTACGCGGGAAGATGATGTTCAGCCCCGTCATTCTTCATATGCACATCCACGCCGCGGTGCCGCTCAGGCGATAAGAGAAATTTTTGCGCGGGGTCGATTGACAGATACAGACGGATTGTACATACTTATCCGCATGAAAACGACACTCAATATCGACGATGGAATCCTTACAAAGGCCTCTCTGTTTACCGGAGTGAAAGAGAAGACCGCTTTAGTGCGGATGGGGCTGGAGGCCTTGGTGGCACGTCACAGTGCGCAACGCTTGGCGGCACTCGGCGGCTCTGAGCCTGGCGTCAAACCCATCTCGCGACGGAGGACGGCGTAGTGGTGCTCGTTGACACGTCGATTTGGATTGACCACTTCCGGAAGACAAGCGTCACGCTGTCCTCGTTACTGGAAGCGGAAGAGGTCGTCGTTCACTCGTTCATCCTCGGAGAGCTGGCTTGCGGAAATCTAGACAACCGGAAGGAGATCATCGCTTTACTCCATGCGCTACCGAGCACCGCCAAGGTCGAGGACGATGAGCTCTTTCTCTTCATCGAGCGCCACCGCTTGATGGGGCGGGACATCGGCTTGATTGACGCGCACATCCTTGCCTCCTGTTGCCTGGACGCCTGTCTTCTGTGGACGAGGGACAAGCGCCTTCAGGCCGTGGCAAGCGAGATGGGCATCGCGTTTCATCACCAGTAAGACGGGTGTTTACCTTCTATCCGTCAGACGCTGACTTGCAATGATAAATGCACGGAGGCGGTATAGCGGTGAGATGATTTTCATGCGACGTTTCCCTCGAAGTAACGTTTGACCTTCTCTTCGGCGGAGAGGCCGTCGAGGTTTTTGCGTGGAAGGGCGTTGATCCAATCCTCGACCCGGCGCGTCGCAGGGCAACGGGTACAAGGCCACCAGCGGCGGCAACGTGATGGGTAACCTTTTCTTTGGCTCCAAGGGTTACATGGCCAAGGATGTGAACGCGTGGCGGACGTTTATGGGCGAGAAGCGCGAACCCGGCGAAACCGGCTCCGGTTTGGGCAATCACTACGAGAACTTCATCAAGGCGGTTCGCGAACCCGATCCGGCGGTTTTCAACAAGGGCATCGAGGACGGGTTCTATTCCTGCGCGGTGATCCACTTGGGCAACATCGCCTATCGTTTGGACCGCACGCTGACGTTTGATCCCGCGACGCTGACGTTCCCCGGCGACGCCGAGGCCAACGCTCTGTTGACGCGTGAATACCGTGCGCCTTACGTGGTGCCGGACAAGATGTGACCGGATGTCTTTCTGACGCGCAGAACGAAAGCAACATCTGCCAGATGAACATCAGCAGAGGGTGCTGTGCGAGCGGCGGTACTGGGCGGGGGTGAGGCCGTAGTGACGCTTGAAGAGACGGTGAAAGTGGCTGAGGCTCTCGAATCCGAGTTCGGCGGCAACGGCGGCGATTTTCGTTTCGGGGTCGGCGAGCTGTTTGACGGCCCGGCGCAGCCGCAGCCGGTTGAGAAAAGCGGTCGGCGTTTCGCCGAAATGGAGTTGGAAACTTTTGCAGAGATGGCTGGGATGGCACCGCGCTTTCGCGTGCAGCCGGTGCGGTGCGCGCTTGAGATCGGTCCACTGTTCCGCCTCTTCCCGGAGCCGCGTCAGCCAGACGGGCGGCGGTTTTGTTTGTTGCGCGGGTTGTTCGGCGATCAACAGGTGGCCGGCGAACAACTGTGCGGCAAACACCCGGGACATCAGGGTGCTTTTTTCGGGGTTGATGGCCTGCTCGTTGCTGATGCGTTCGAGCTGCAGCATGAGCCCCCGCGCTTCGTCGAGCGGCAAGAGGAAACAGGGGGCCTCTGGCGCGGTTTCAAACCGGTGGAGGATGGTCGGCGCATGCAGATAGTCCATCAGTTCGCGCAAGACCGCGGAGGCGAGCGTCAGGCTGGCGAAGATGGTCCGTTCGGAGTTGACGGGCAGGAGCCGGTGGAGATCGAAGGGCCGAACGAAAACCAGCGAGCCGGGAGGTAAAATGTGGTGGCTCCCGTTCACTTCGTGCAGAAGATGTCCCTTCACCAGCAGCATGATTTCGGCGAACTCATGGATGTGAAACGTCTGGATCGCCTCCGCGTTCAGGAGAAACCCCTGTTTTTGCAGATGGGGAAAGCTGCTCATCGCGTAGACCTCGCCGTCCTGCAACAGGTACAGAAAGACGGCCGTACGGGTCGCGTTCAGAAAACGCTCCTGTTGGACAAACAGGTTTTGTTCCGCTGTTTCTGATTTCACGATTGGCAAATGTAAGGCATGTTTTGGGAAAAGCAAGAACATTCATAATTGTTTGTTTTTTTCGATATATTCCGGTAACCTCAACTTGAGATTGTAAAACTGTGCGCAAACGAAAGGCAGAAGAAAGGTGACGGCATGTCTGACTTTGAAATGTTGAAGAATGTGATGAAAAACGGAAAAGTGGCCGATGTGCGCAAGCTGGTTGAAGCTGCGCTGGCCGAAGGCGTGGCGGCGCAGGAGATTTTGAACTCGGGACTGTTGGAGGCCATGAATGAGGTCGGCCAGCGGTTCAAGAAGAACGAGGTCTTTGTTCCCGAGGTGCTGGTGGCTGCCCGCGCGATGAAGGCGGGGACGGAGTTGCTGAAGCCGCACCTGATCAAGGCAGGCGTGCAGGCGGTGGCGACGGCTGTGATGGGGACGGTCAAGGGCGACTTGCACGACATCGGCAAGAACCTGGTGATCATGATGCTGGAGGGAGCCGGGTTCGCGGTGG
>CAZTDL010000606.1:0-3148 GCA_964612775.1 uncultured Lentisphaeraceae bacterium | reverse complement strand
ACCTGTCTCTGGCCAATTATTTGCCATAGACAACCGCGTCATCAAAAGCGGCGAGGGAGAACTCGTCACGCAGGCGATCCCCGACGGCATCACCCGCGTCTCCGTGGAACAGGGCTCCCTCCGGTTCGTACAGCCCGTGCGGTCAACGGCATGGCCTGCGAATACGGCGGGTGTTATTCCCAACCCTTCGTTCGAGTTCGGCGCGGCGCATAATTTTAACGACGGTGAAACCTACGGCGGATGGACCGCATACGAACCCGCGGGAAGTTTCGAGCCGAACGTTCTCATCCTTAAGCAATGGCTCGCGCCCTATCCCGCGCCGGATGGCGATTACATGCTCTTTCTCAAAGGGTTCGTCCATGTGGAGACCACCCTGACACTGCCGGCGGAGGGTGTCTATGTTCTGTCCTTTCAGGCGTCCGCACGCAATGGCGAGATGCATGAGTTTGACATCCTTATCGATGGATCCAACCGCGTGGCTACGGTCCAAACCGCGTACACCAAATTTCAATGGTACCGGTATCGGCTCCCATGGCTCGCGGCGGGGACGCACGCGCTCCGCCTCCAAAGCGTCGGCATTGCGGATAAGACGTCGGCGCTCGACAATTTCCATGTGGACTTGCTCTCGCTGGAGAGGCCGTTGAATGTCATGTCCAATGCCAGTTTCGAATGCGTGGCCTACACCGCCTCCCAGACAGAGACCAACGCGCCCGCCGATACCGGCTGGACGTTTACGACTTCGCCGGCGAACACGAACCTCGCCGTGATCGCGGCGGTCGGCGCGACGCATTGCCTGCTGCCCGACTACGGGCGACGCATTCTCTACATTCAGAATCAGGGTGCGGCCTCCACCCTCATGACGTTCCCGGAGACGGGGCTGTATCAGCTTTCCTTCAACATCGCCCACTGTAAAAGCCTCAGCACGGAGTCCTACAAGAGGCAATCGGTGGTCGTCACCGTGGGCGGCGTCAACGTTGCTACGCTGACGGCCAGTTTACAGACTTACGTCCAAGCGACCACCGCGCCTTTCAGCGCCACGGCGGGTGTCCCGGTCACACTCACCCTGACCGGCACCTCCCTCGGCGGAACAGTCGCGAACAACCGCATCCTGCTGATCGACGAGATCACGGCAAAGAAGTACGGCACCGGAAACCTGATCCAAAACGGAGATTTCGAGGCCGGTACGCTCGGGTGGAGCATGATCTACAACACCAGCCTCATTCCCAAAATGCGCGCGGGAGTCGGTGATTATGCGTGGTTAACCAGCCATTACGGGACCCTTTTCTTCGAAGGCCTCAAACGCCTGCAATTGACGCAAACGGGACTTGCGAAACAGAGCGTCGACTTTGTGTATCCGGGGACCTATCGCCTCACCTTCCATGCCATCTCCCGCGTTGACAGCGGCAGCACCGTCTCTTACGGTGAAAACCCCGTTGCGGCATGGGTGAGTAAAGACGGTGCCACCAATCAGATCGGTTACGTCGAAACGAAAGGCATCAACTTTTTCCGCCGCCATGAGTTCTATTTCAATATCCCGGTTGCGGGGAGCTACGAGATCGGGTTCCAAGGACAAGACAGTGCGCCGTCCGGCGACAAAACAACGCTGATTGATGGGGTCTCGGTTGAGAAAGCGGACCTCGCGCCGCTCGGCGCGGTGATCCCGAAAAACTGTGAATTGGCGGTCGCGGGCGGAGCCAGGCTGGACCTCAATTTCATGGGCACAAACACGGTCGATTTCATCCGTTACAACGGCGCGCTGCTGACGGGCCTCATCAGCGCGCAAACCCATCCGGAGTTCGTCAGCGGCATCGGGGCGTTCATGAGTCCCCCCCAAGGGACGCTCATTCGCGTACGTTAATCTTGGCCCGTCGCGTCTGCGGCTCGCATAAGTTATTCCGCGTGAACCCGTGCGCCAAGACTCACGATCTGTCCCTTGGGTTTTTGCCCTCCATTGAAACGGACGCCCCGGCTGTTTTCCTCAGCCTTATATAAGCCTGCAGAGGGCGGCTGTTTCTGCGCGGTTGGGCAGGGCGCCCCCCCGCTACGATCCAAAGGAATCGGCCGGTACTCGAATTTTTCCGATTTTTCCCCTTGCGCTCTCTTGTCCTTTCCGATACTTTTATCATTGACGTAAAAAAGGTGGATTATTTCCGCGGGTGCGGAGGTGATCCCGTTAAAGCGGGAAAAACAGCGTTTTGAAGGAAAAGGGCGAGCGCAACGAAGGGTTCGGGCTTTAGGCCGTAGGTGATTAGGCGATTTCTTTGAACGCCTCATGACTGATGTCCATCGCTTCATGACCTTCGCGGCTCCGAGACAGGACGCATGACGCGCGGGGTTCCAGGCCCGCTGACACGGTAACGGGATGTAGGTCATTCTTTCGTTGTTGACTTCGTTGTAACCCGATGCCGCTGAAGCCGCCGCAAGCCGCCGAACGACAGACGTCCGGGCGATTCGGAAACGGATAAGGCAACCGCGGGATTTGGCTGCGGGTGCCGCCGGAACGGAAAACCCCAACCCTTGGGAAAAGGATGACGGCGAACGAGTGAAAACTCCCACCGCCGACAGGCCGAAAGAAGCCTTACGAACGCATGGTTTTCTCGAAAATAGTTGTTGACGGGACAGTCCCTTTTTGGGTAAACTGTCCGCGAAATTGGGATAAGAGTATCGAAATGCAAGGAGAGAAGAGAATAAGCTGTAAACGGTAAGCAGGATCACATTGATGTTTCATCGTTTGCGGTTCAGTCCCTTCCCCCTCGGAGGTTTGAAATGAAAAAGTTAGTAACTGCTTTTGCAGCGTGTGCTTTGGCTGGCGCGGTCTTCGCTCAGGTCGAGAGCGTGAATATTGTTGGATATGCCACAACGGCAATTAATTCTGCCACGTGGTATCAGATCGCCCCAACATTTATTCCCGTTCAGGGAACGGAAAACGACGGGACAGCTATTAACGACATCTTCACAACCGGGTTTGTTGAGGGAGATGCGATTTATGTTTGGAATCAAACAACTCAATCGTATGACTTTTATTCTTGGTTGAATGGACCAGTGGATGGGAATTGGGAAACAACTAGCGCTGGGTGGGCTGATGCGGGTGGAATGCGTACAGCTGCAACGCTTAAAATAGGGCAAGCAGTATTTATGAGGAAGGCTT
>CAZTDL010000605.1:0-3159 GCA_964612775.1 uncultured Lentisphaeraceae bacterium | reverse complement strand
CCCCACCGCCGCATACACTGCGGAGACGGCCAAATTGCCGATGGCGGTTACGGCCAAGACCTGTGCGAACGGCTGGCGCGAGAAACCGCTGAACACCACCGAAGCCTCCGCCAATACAGGCACGGGACGCAACGCAAGTAAAAGCCAGACGCCGTCATGCCGCTGAAAGGCCCGCAACAAATCCACCTCGTTCTTACCGATCAGTTTTTCGGCTGAAGAGGATGCATACCGGCCGATGAAATAGCCGACAACCGACGTGATCGACATACCCAAGAATGAAGCGCTCAACCCGCCCAAGAAACCGAGCGTCATGCCGCAGGCCGTGCTGACCAAGCCGGACGGCACGGGCACAAGAATATCAGAAGCCAACAGCAGTGAAAGCAGCAGCCCCGTCATCAGTCGATTCGTTTCCGCCCGTTCGATCAGATGTTCGGCATAAGCGTTGATCGTCTCGCCATACAGCAGAAAAGGAACGATGATGGCCAGCATCACAGCCGCAAGCAGGAAGATCGTCCGATACGGTATCTTGCCTTTCGCCTTCACACGCGCCTACGCCTTTTCTTCCCGGTGCATCAGGTATTCACTCAAATGTTCACGGGCTTTCTCTAGCATGACAAGCCGCTCGCGACGCACCATTTTGAACGGGATAAACTCCCCCAAAGGACGTAACAGATTCGCCATGCGGTCACAGCAAATCTCGATCACTTCCGGATAGCCGCCGAGCCGTTCAAAAACTTCCAGAAGACGCCCCGGCACCAACGACCACATCTGCGGTATGCCGTCCGTCGCCTGAAACAGATCACCCGCCAAAATCAACCCGGAATCGGCATCTACGGCCAACAAAACATACGCCGTCTGAGGCCGCTGCCCATCCGGACGAATCGTCATCGGCGTGAAGACCAGATCGAGCTGTATTCTTCCCGGCCGCATCGGATTGGCCCTCAACATCTGCAGCCGCTTCGAATCGATCCGAACCTCCGCCTCTTCGGCTTTAATATCCTTTACGGGCATCCAGCTGTCCTGCCAAACGCCGTGATCATCTTGCGTGCGCACCAAGATATCGCGAGGAAAACGTTGTTTGAGCAACAGGCCATCAGACTCCACACGCATCGCCAAACCGAAGGTCTGATATAACACGATCTCCATAACGTCCCGTTCCTGCGCGTCCGGCAGCCATGGATGGTATCCGGGAATGATCGACCGAAACACCGGCGTGTTATATGTGCCGTCAGCCGCACGCCGCATCGTCTCAAGAAAAACTTGCTCATGCTCGAACAAAAGATCGGCATTAACAAACAGCAACTCGTTCATCCGAATTTCAAGCAGCCATGATGCGGCTTGTTTAGCCGGATCAGCCATCCGGGTCACCAAGTCATAGAACGCTTTCCACCCCATCAGAAAGCGAATGTTTCGAAACGCTTTCGACTCTCCTCCGAACGTCACGAAACAGGGTTCGGGCATATCGGGGAGTTTGACTCCGAAACAGTCGGCCACACTCATCCACTGCCACGGGTCGAGACGGTTCAGTTGTTCGGCCAACGCAAAGAGCCGTTGCCACTGCGCCTTTTCTTGACGTGTCATTTTCTGAGCGGCCATAGATCACCTGTCTCGGGGGTCACCGGACGCATCCTGCGATATCCGGAGCAGGATACGCACAAGCGTTGAACGTTCATTTCCTTCTCAAAAGTCACGGTCGGCTTTCGAATGCGGAGAAAAAGCTTACAGTAACGGATTATCGAAAATGCCTCAAGTTCAAAGGACGGTCCGATTTAAGGCAAAAGCCTCCAAGGCCCAAACCAGCGGATACATCTTTTCGTGATACCACAACAGAGAAAAATAGAGTCCGATGGGCGAGGGGCGTTCACACCCTTCGAGGACATGCGCCGTCAGCCATGCACATCCTCTTCGCACAGCCGCATCACACATTCCACCGCCTCCGGTCAGCGCGATCACCGCCAACGCGGTCTCTTCCACCGTCGAAACGCCGCCCGCGCTCCAGCCGCCGTCAGCTTTTTGTGCCGCAACCAGCCACGACTCACCCCGTGCCAACAACTCGCCAACGCCGAACGTCTCGCCTTTCATTTCCAACCCGCGCCACGCGTTACGCGTGGCGCGCAACGCATCCACCACACGGGACGTCCCCACCACCGGGTTCTTTCCGCCGTTTGCCTGCTGATGACCGAACCACAGCGCCATCCAACTCCCGTCGTTCTCCTGCGTCAGTCTCAAATAGCGGAGTATACGCAAACACGCCTTCTGTATTCGCTTCGAGGCATCCCAAGCTTTATCGCCCCTCCCCCGCCACACCGTTAACGCCGTGAGCGCATGAGCGCTGATATCCGGACAGCTGCGGTCAAACGGCAACTTTCCCCACCCACGACAAAAGGTCGGCATGCCGCCGTCCCCATTCTGCAAATCGAGCAGCCATCCGACACCCGCACGGACCGCAACGCTCATATCCGTCTTGCACCCATATTCATCCAAACGTTTCAGCGCGATGAGCGCGCCCGCCGTGTCGTCGGCATCCGGCACGCCCCCCGGCAGATCCGTCCACGCCCATCCCCCCGGCATCGCCCCCGTGAACGGGTGTTTCTCCGTCACCCGCGTCTTCACCAACCACGCCGCAATCTTCCCACGTTCGTCCTCATCCAACTCGCCCGCAATACTCCGTGCCGCGAGCGACGTCACCCATATGCGCACATTAGAATCGATCGCCCAGCTTCCATCCGCACGCGCCGAGCGCCTCAAAAAATCAAGCCCTTTCCGCGCCGCAGGCTGGGTTCCATACCCCGCATGCCGCAGCGCCAAACACACAAACGCCGTCAGAGGAATCGCATCCAGAAAGCCGCCGTGGGCAGGCTGCAGCCGGGCCAGACGCCGCAGCAAGGCCCCCGCAAAAAGACGTCCCCACGCCCATCGGCCACAGATCCGCGCCACACAGACATGCCGGCACAATCCCACGGCGATCAAGGCCGGCAACGCATAGCTCACCACGCGCAACTTAAAAAACCGATATACACCCTGAGGCAACAGCGCCAACAAAAACGGCAAAGGCGGCACACTCAGCCACGCGGACGCGTCATCGCAACACATCGCGAGAAAGGCGGCTATCGGCACGGCGAACGTGCGGTCCGTCCCGTATACGTTCTTCAAGGCCTG
>CAZTDL010000604.1:0-3162 GCA_964612775.1 uncultured Lentisphaeraceae bacterium | reverse complement strand
AAGCCCTTGTTGGATCTGGCTCAGCCACAGAACATTATCGAACCCCGATGGCATCAGAAACTGTTCAAGGAACGCGCTGTAAATCCGCAGTGCCCCCTGCGCGGGCGTCATATGGTACAGGCAGCTCGGATGCGAGATATTGCGCTCTTCCTCATTGAGATATCGTGCAACCACCCTTGGCTCAGGATAGGACGGCAGAGCCTCATAAGCGACAGCGGCTTCGAGCGAAAACGGCTCATGCGCGATGGGCGGCAACAGAGGTCGCTCCGCATCAAGGAGCTGAAGCCTTTTGCGGGCAGCGTCCACATAAGACGGATCGGCACTTCTCTGTTGGGCGAGATCACCCGCACCCCAGAAGATCATACACGGATGATGCCGCACGCGTTGAACCGTATCCGTCACCTCGCGCTCGAACGCGGCCAGCATCTCTTCGTTCGGCTGGGCGGACTGAGCCTCGCTCAACATCAGATCCTGCCATACGCAGATGCCATACTCGTCGCACAAATCATAGAAAGCGTCGCTCTCATACACGCCACCGCCCCAGACGCGCAGGCAATTCATATTGGCCACCGCCGCCGCTTTCACGAGACGGGCATATTCGACACGCGTCAAACGCGCCACATACAGATCGGCCGGAACCCAACTCGCGCCCTTGAGAAACACCGGATGATTGTTAACGAAAAAGCGTCGACGGGGCTGACCGTTGACGACGGATTCTTCCAGTTTAAAATGCCGCAGGCCGATCCGACGCGAGACATGCTCATGGCACGTCCGCCCCGCCAAGACATCGACGGTGACCTCGTACAGCGGCTGTTCGCCGAGGCCAGCAGGCCACCAGAGCTGCGGATTCTTGATGTTGAGATGAAGCGTCGTATGATCTCTATCAAGAATGTCACGCGCCTCATGCAAAATGTTTCCCTTGTAGCAGACGCGCACCAGAATCTCGAGATGCGTGTCGGGATCGTATCGCTCAGAGGTCACATCGACATCCAACCCGACGATACCGGTCGTCTCAAAACTCTGACGGATCAGCACATCCTTTACGCGCACATTCGAAAAGGCCAAAACCGAAACCGCACGCCATATCCCCATTGTCGGAGACTTCGGCTGTCGCAGGCCCAATGTTGACGAAGCCTGTCGCCGAACAGGCCCCAAAGGCATGCCGGTTTTATCGCTGTCCGTTGGACTGAAAGTGACCGTCAGTTTATTTTTGCCGGGCACGATGACGGATTTGACCTCAAATTCCACGACCTCGAACATGTTCGATGTCTTTCCCAGCACCTTACCGTTCAGGCTGATTGTTGCGCAAGTGTCCAGACCGTCAAAACGCAGCACGACGCGATTGAACGTCGAGAAATCCTCAGACACGAAAATCTTTTCGTAGACCCACTCGCTAAAAGCGACCCAAGCAACGCTTTCAAGATTCTTACCGGAAAACGAATTCTCGATTTCGAGCGCGGCTAAAAGATCCGCATGCACGCACCCAGGCACCTGTGCCGACATGCTTTTTTTCGTCCCGGCCTTACGGACGCTCCATTCACCTGACAAATCGATTCTTCTCATGGGAAACCTTGTTTAACACGAATCTTAATGGACAACCTGTCTGTGGTATAAAATTTTGTATGAAAGGCAGAGGTTAGTCAACACCCAAAACAGTTTCGAAATCGCAATCCGTCCATTTTACGCTTCCCTTTAACCTAACGACCTGCTACCATTTTAAAAAATCATTAAACCGTGTTTAAAAACACCAAAGGAGCAGTTTTATGCGCATTCTTAAAATGGGGCAGGTCGGCGGCGGCATCGGCGCGTTTATCGGCGAGGTTCATCGCAAAGCATCACGGATGGACGGCGGTATCGTGTTGACAGCCGGAGCCTTTGATGTTGTTCCTGAAAAAAGTCTTTTGCAAGGCAAGAATTTAGGGGTCGATCCCAAACGCGTGTACAGCACCTATCAAGAAATGATCGCAGGAGAACTCGCCCTTCCGCAAGACGAGCGCATCGATTTCGTTTCCGTCTGCACACCCAACCACACTCATTTCCCAATCGCCAAAGCCTGTCTTGAGGCCGGTTTCAACGTCATGTGCGAAAAGCCGATGACCTTAACCGTCGAGGAGGCCGAAGAGCTGGCCGTTATCGTAAAGAAGGCGGGGAAAGTCTTCGGATTGATGCACAACTACACCGCATACCCCATGGTCAAACTGGCAAAAGACATGGTCAAGCAAGGCGATCTTGGCAAGATCCGCAAAGTCGTGGTTCAATATCCTCAGGGTTGGCTCTGGCAACTCGTCGAGAAGACCGGTAATATGCAGGCCTCGTGGCGCACCAACCCCAAGACATCCGGCGCGGCGGGATGTATCGGCGATATCGGCACCCATGCCGCCAACCTCGCCGAGTACATTACCGGCCTAAAAATCACCGAGGTGCTGGCGGATCTCACAACTTTTGTCAAAGGTCGTCTGCTGGATGACGACGGCAACGTGCTCCTCCACTTCGAAAAAGGAGCCAAAGGCCTTCTCCATGCCAGTCAGATCGCGATCGGCGAGGAAAACAACATCGCCATCTGGATCTACGGCGAGAAGAAAGCCCTCGAGTGGCATCAGGAAAATCCGAACTACCTCGCGGTCCGCACACCGAACGAGCCTGAGCAAGTCTGGAAGCGCGGCAACGGTTACGTGGCCGAAAAGAGCAAAGCCGCCGGACGCTGCACCCGTATCCCGTCTGGCCACCCGGAAGCTTTCCTCGAAGCCTTCGCCAACAATTACTGCAACTTTGCCGACACCATCCGCGCAAAGATGGATAAGCGGAAAGCCGCGCCTGAAGAATTGGATTTCCCGGGCGTCGAAGCGGGCGTTCGCGGCATGAAGTTCATTAACGCGGTCGTGTCTTCCTCCAAAGCCGGCAACATTTGGAAAAAAATCTAAGCGTTTACACAGCCATTCCGCAAAAAACGGACGTTCTCGCGTCCGTTTTTTGTTTTTATACGTTCACAACGCATCCAACGGCAGATATCCGCTGTTTTTTCCACTTTAGGATTGTCTTCCGCCAAGCGAATCGGTATAAATTAAGGACTTTTTTTGGAGAGGTGACCGAGTGGCCGATGGTGCAGCACTGGAAATGCTGTGTGCTCTTACGGGTACCGGGGGTTCGAATCCCTCCCTCTCC
>CAZTDL010000603.1:0-3166 GCA_964612775.1 uncultured Lentisphaeraceae bacterium | reverse complement strand
CCCCCCCTTATTCACGATAGACAGGCAACTGACTCTCCGGCATTTCGCCGACGTAGGGCTGCGCCGCGTCTTTCGCCGAAAGCAACGGCTGTTCGACTGGCCAAGAAATCCCAAATGCCGGGTCGTTCCATCGCACGCCGTGGTCATCGCGCGGATCATAAAACTCGGAACATTTGTACATGATCTCGGCAACATCCGACAACACGCAAAAGCCATGTGCAAAATCGCCGGGGATAAACAGCTGATGGTGGTTTTTCTCAGTGAGCACAGCCGCAACCCATTTGCCGAACGTCGGCGAACCGCGACGAACATCCACGGCCACATCAAAGATTTCGCCGCGAACGCACGAAACAAGTTTCGCCTGGGGTTTGTGCAGCTGGTAGTGCAGGCCGCGCAACACCCCTTTTGAAGAACAGGATCGGTTGTCCTGAACAAAAACAGCCCGCACACCGCCATCCATGTACTTCGCTGCGTGATAAGTTTCCAGAAAATATCCCCGCGCGTCGGGGAAAACTTCCGGGATGCACAACGTCACCCCCTTGAGTTCGGTTTGCTCAAACTTGATAGGCATGCAACCCCTTACATTCTTATGCGCGGTTTTGCGACATGCGATATCGCTCGATCAACGCGTTCGTCGAGGCATCATGCTGCAACACGGGCTTCGACACCAACGTCAGTTCGCCAAGGACCTTTGACGCCAAGACTTTGCCCAATTCAACGCCCCATTGGTCAAAAGAAAAAATGTTCCAGATGATCCCCTGCGTGAACACCTTGTGTTCGTAAAGCGCGACCAGCGAACCAAATGTTTCGGGCGTCAACGCATCGGACAACAACGTATTTGTAGGATGATTCCCTTCAAACGTTTTGTGCGGCACCAACTGCTCGGGCACGCCTTCAGCTCGGCACTGCTCGGCCGTTTTGCCGAAAGCCAGCGCCTCTGTTTGCGCAAAGAAGTTAGCCATCAACTTGTCGTGCTGATCACCGATCGGATTATGCGTCTGGCAGAAGCCGATAAAATCGCACGGAATCATCCGTGTGCCCTGATGAATTAGTTGATAGAACGCGTGCTGACCGTTGGTGCCGGGTTCGCCCCAGACGATCGGTCCGGTCGAATAATTGACGCGTTTGCCTTGGCGATCGACAGACTTGCCGTTGCTTTCCATGTCCAACTGCTGTAGGTAGGCTGGGAAACGCGCGAGATATTGGTCGTAAGGCAATACGGCATAACTTTCGGCATCATATCCGTTGCCGTATAAAATGCCCAATAGTCCCATGATCACCGGCAAATTGCGATTGAACGGCGCAGTCGCAAAATGGCGGTCCATCTTGAAATAGCCCTTCAGCATCTTTTGGTAGTTGCGCGGACCGATCGAGATCATCAACGGAAGCCCGATGGCTGAGGGTAACGAATAACGTCCACCCACCCAATTCCAGAAACCGAACATATTGGCCGTGTCGATTCCGAAAGCCGCGACTTTTTCCGCATTGGTCGATACGGCCACAAAATGCCTGGAAACCGCCTGCTCATTGCCGAGTTGCTCAATCAGCCACGCCCGTGCATTCATGGCGTTCGTCATCGTCTCTTGGGTTGTGAAGGTTTTCGACTCAACGATGAAAAGCGTCTGTTCAGCTTTTACCTCCCGAAGCGTTTCCGCCAAATGCGTTGCATCCACATTTGAAACAAAATGCATGGCGATCGAACGCTTTGAAAATGTTTTTAGCGCTTGGCAGGCCATGACCGGTCCGAGATCAGAACCGCCTATTCCGATGTTCACAACGTGCTTGATGCGTTTACCGGTATATCCTAACCACTTTCCCTTACGCACACGGTCGGCAAAGTCGGCCATCGAAGCCAATACAGCATGAACATCCGGCATCACATCCTTGCCGTCGACCATCACAGGCCGGTTTGGACGATTACGCAATGCCGTGTGCAGCACGGCGCGATGTTCGGTCTCGTTGATTTTCTCGCCGGAAAACATCGCATCAATCCAACGTTTTAAGTCGCTTTCCTCTGCCAATGCCACGAGCTTTTTCATTAGAGCAGGGGTAATCCGGTTCTTAGAATAGTCCAACGTCCATCCTGCGGCCTCGACGGTGAAACGCGTTGCCCGTCCCGGATCTTTCGCAAAAAGCTCACGTAAATGCAAATTCCGTGTGGCCTCTATTTCTGCTTCAACATTCTTCCATGCTTCAACGTTCATTGATTACTCCGTATTTTCTGCAACAGGACAAAATCATCGGTAAAAAAGAGCAATTAGTATAGCCGTTGAAACGCGTTCAGAGAAGCCCAAACAAAACATGGCGAGGGATTTTGGATGGTCGTCCTCCCGATGGGCATACGCGGGCTGGGAATCGAACGCGAAAAGGCCTGTTTGCAATGGGTTCGCGGCATTCGTGCGGTCAGCTTGTCGATTCGCGCGCATTATCCGTTTCCGCATCCGACGCATATGAAGTTAAACGTCATTCAGAGCATGCGTTCAAATATGGTTTTGAACGTTGCGGAAAGTCGCGGAAAGTCGCGGATGCGGATATTCGAAAGGAGAATGCGATTTACACGCGAAATCCCAACGCTCAGTTTTTCAACCCCTGAAGATCGGGAATCAGCGCGCGATTTTCTCGTATCAGGTCGTCAAGCGTCACAAGCGTCCGCCTCATTGCCGCCTCCCGTCCGAGAATCGCGGCGAAGTTACTTTCGACCGCCCGCCTCACCTGGCTGTTCGAATAGTCCCCTGCATCAATCGCCTGACGGAATTCATTAATGTTCGTTCGTACACTGGCCTCGGGGTTTGGAACGCCGCCGCTGAAGTGCCGCGGCCCGCCGCGAACATATGACTTGCCCGCATAAGAGAGACAGGCCGACCCTTGTGTTCCTTGCAGAGACGCGGTCAGACGCCCTGTTTTGATCCAGTCATGATAGGGTCCCAAAATGCCTTGGTGACACCAAACCGTTCCATCGTCAAAGAGGTACACCACCGTGCTTGAATCCCTGGCATCACCATGCACCGATGGGCGGAAGGCCGCAGAAGCGCCCATTGCGGCCACGGGGACTTTGCCGAGGGACCAGACGATGGCGTCAATGATATGCACATCGTAGTGAACGATATAATCACCCCCCAACGCGACATCATTGCACCATACCAAATCTTTGAGCCTGTTTTCAGCG
>CAZTDL010000602.1:0-3169 GCA_964612775.1 uncultured Lentisphaeraceae bacterium | reverse complement strand
GGGCGGCGTGTCATCCAGCTGTGGCAACGGCAGGTACAAGGCCCGGTCCTGTTGGATGTCGAGCCCTTCGGTACCGATCTGTTCGCCGCACGCCTCGTGACGTTCTATAATCGGTTGGGGTTCAATTACTGCGGGAAAGCGGTCACGTTGCCTCCTTACGTCGGCAAGGTCACGGCGCCGTCGAATCTGATGTCTTGGCCCATGCCGCTCGGCCGCGAGGCCTGCGCACAGGCACTCTCCACCATCGAACGGGAGATTTACGGCCTGCATAGCTTTATGCCTCACCAGCATGCGGTATAGGAATCGCATTCCATGCCATTCGGGGCGGGCGTCAATGGGTTTGCAGGGACGGCTGGATCCGCTAGCCGATAAGGTTGTGGTGTGCCTTTCGTTATCGACGGCTGATCGGCGTTAGCCGGAACTGGTCGATCTTCGCTCCGGCTTCCCTCGGGCGCAGGGTAAGAATGGCGTTGCCTTTGGGCAGCTCGAACGTGGCGGTATCGCGTTTGCCGGGAACAGTGACGTCGCTCCAGACCCACGTCTTGAACACGCCCGGTGACCAGGCGATTTCGGGGAAGAGGTCGGTGCCTGTTCCCGAACGGATGGATACGAAAAATGAATCGTCATCCGGGGTCGGCGTTAAGACGCGGGCGGACAGCCGGAAGAGTCCGCCCGTATTCACGATAAGGGTATAGGTCGCCTGTCCGCTTCCGCCGCCGCGCTGCCCTTCGGTCTCGGGTTCCCAGAGATAGGCGCCGTTGCTCGCCGCCGCGTCGTCGGTTGCCGCTTCATACGGTACGGTGAGACGTCCCTGTTCTGCTTCCCAGACGGTCGGTCTTTCGGCTGAGACGGTTACCGGGATGGCTTGCTCACGGGTGGCCAGATAGGTTTGAATAAGCGGATTTTGTTCGAGTGTTTTGCGGCCGATGTCGTTTCCGTCTAACCCCAATATGGTGCGCGGCGGAGCGGGAACGGTGATCGGATCGCTCTCAAACGGCGCTTGCGCCGTAATGCGGAGCGGTTGGTTGAGCCCCGCCACCTGAATGCTCAGCGCGTTCGACGAGACGTTGACGGCGGCAACGGCGGTAAAGTTTTTGCGGAAGGCGGCGAACGCTTCGTCTGTTCCGATACCGCTGCCTGCGCGCAACCAGAAGGCGACCCCCGCAGAGACATGCGCGGCAGGGGCGGATGGTGCCAGCCACGTATGCGAGACCGTCAGGCGTGCCGCACCGAACGGGTTGCGGTCATCCACGATTGCGGCGGGACTGTCGGAACCGTCTTGGCCGCGTGCCCATGGCACGCGGATGCCGATGACCGCCGTGCCCTGTCGGAGAAACACGGCAGACCCGGACGGCACTGTGTATGCGGTGTTCGTCGTGTCGGAAAATTCGATGCGCGTTTCATCGATCCAGAGGCTATCCGGTTTTTTACGGAAAAGCAGATGAGAGTCCAGGGTTCCTGTGGCGTCCTTGAAGTCCGAGTCGCGGTAGAGGGCGACACCCAGCACATCGGCTTTATCCTGTACGCCTGCCCACCAGGGCGAGAGGTGAAAGGCTTTGGAATGCGTCTTACCGTCGAAGACCGGGATTTTTCCGTAAGGATCTTTTCGGCCGTCTGGAATAAACGAAAGGCGCGGCAGCCGCTCTTCGCGAGTGTCGGGCAGGTCGGCTGAGAGCATGATATCCATGCGGCCGGGATACGCCTTCCATGCGGTGCTCAGGGTGACATCGCTACAGACGTAATGCGTGCGGCTGCAGAAGGGTTGCGCACCCCAAGTCTGCTCGACAAGGCGGGGATAACGTGCGGTGCTGAGTTGCCAGAGTTCCGGCGGCGGTTGCCAACGGCTGTAGAGAGGGATGAACGTCGTGAAAACGAATTTTTTGGCGAGCGGCAGCCAGCCGCAGGCAGACAGGATCTGGTCGAGTTCGCCGCCGCCGAAAACATAGTCGTAGGTGCGGCTGTGCGCGCCTGCCAAACGTTGGGCAGGCGCATACCAGTTGAGCGCGATATCCGTCCAAAAATAGGCGGCCAAGGTGCGCGCGACCGCGCGCGTTGCCTCGTTCTGCGCGAGGGCCTCGAGCAGCATCATGGCTTCGACGTCAACGCCATAATAGGTGGGGCTGACGTATTCGTGCGCGCCTTCCTCCCAAAGTGTCTTAATGAAGCGGTCGATGCGATGTTCCCCTTCGGCCACCGCCTCGGCATCTCCGAGCGACTCTCCGAGAAGGATCAAGTCAGAGGCGTTCAGCAACGCGATGTTGGTATAGGTTGTGCGGGGGCGGTGGTTAAGGAGACCCTTAAGACCGCAAATGAGCAGTTTGTGTAAGCGGTCTCGCGTGGCGGGGTCGAGCTCGTTGCGATGGAAACGCCAGAGCAGCGCGCCGTGCTGCATGCAAAAATCGACGGCGTTGAAGTCCATGACCTCGGTGTCGCGGGCGTACCAGCGGAAGTTGCCGTAGGCGCGGTGGCCGGGATCGCGGTTTTGCATCCGTTCGGCAAGGATCAGAAGTTCCGCCACGCGCGTGAGGTTGGTGCCGGCTTCGGCATAGGCCAGCATGGATGTGAAAATCTCGCGGCAGCCGTAGCTGGCGTTGGGTCGCCCGATCTTCTTGTAGGTGTCATCCGCCCGTTTGACAAGGTCAGCAAGTATCCGCTCGCGCGGAACCGGGCAAAGCTTTTGCGCAAAGACGGGCGCCGCAAAAACGACGACCGCGGCAGCAATCGATTTAATACGGGTCATGATGATAGGGAAGGTAACATGTTCGACGGTCCCGATTCAAATGCTGAGTTGCCGGCAACGTCGTTTTGCGGTTTAGAAGGGATAAGCTTTGGCCCCTCAGCATGAGGGGATCGCGTAAGGACAGCGTACGATACGGCCTTCGCCGCAGGGGCGCAATATCGGCGCATGAATGGCGCAGTCGGGCCGTGCCGCGGGACAGCGGTCATGGAAGCGGCAGCCGGGCGGGAAGTTGCCGGCGGAAGGCACTTGGCCGGGGATCGCTTTGAGTCGCTTGCCGCGTGTGGCGGCAGAGGGCATCGCTTCGAGCAGAGCGATCGAATAAGGATGTAACGGACGGTTGAAGAAGGCTGCGGCATCGGCTTGCTCGACGATCTGGCCCGCATACATCACGGCGATGCGCGTCGCCATCTGCGAGACTACGCCCATGTC
>CAZTDL010000601.1:0-3174 GCA_964612775.1 uncultured Lentisphaeraceae bacterium | reverse complement strand
AGGAACTCAATAAACTCGCAACCTAAAAACGTTCGTTTCATCTTGCAAGTCACCCCTAGGTCTAGCATCTCTAAAATAATTCCGATGAATTATTTATTTCACGGCCGCAATCAACAGCTTTCGCGGACGGTGTTTTTTTGATAAACAGACCCGATGCAAATAGCCCTTCCCTTTTTTTTAGGAACATTCTGTCCTCTCCTTCTTTGCGCCGAGAGCGTCGCCGCGCAGGAGCCGACGGTTTTTTCTCCATCGGACGTAAAACGCCTGCTGGCACTCGTTGAACAGCAGGGACGCCTGCTCGCCAAACAGGAAGCGCGTCTCGATATGCTCGAACATCAGAATCAAGATCTGATGGCCATGTTGTCCAACATCAACGACCGTGCCGAACAGGCGGTTTGCCCTGCAACCAACGCCGTCGCAGCGTCGTCGCCTCAAGCGCCCCTCCTTTCCCAACCCGGATACGCGTTCATTAAACCGAACGGTTTCGAAGTCGTCCCCTACGGTTATTTCAAGTTCGATGCCATTTACGACTCCGCGCGTACCGCCTTTGGCGACGCGGCGGTCTATGCCGTGCCGCAGAGCCTTTCGGGCGGCGGCAAAGAAGACGTCACGTTCAGCGCTCGGGAAACCCGTTTGGGCTTCAACGTCAAAGCGCCGGACGCGTCCAACATCAAAGTCACAGGACGCCTCGAGGCCGATTTTTACGGAGATCTCGCCAATCAGGACAGCTACCAATTCCGGATGCGACTCGCCTACATCGATGCCGCGTGGAGCGACGGCTGGTCGTTGCGCCTTGGACAAGATTGGGACGCCTATACCGGTTTTCATCCCAAAATGCTCGACGCGGGTATCCTCGCCGGAACCGGACATCTTTATGGCCGACGCCCGCAAGCGCGGCTGACCAAAACGACGGCACTTTCGGACACCACACGCGTCGTCGTTAAAACGGCCGTTGAGAACGGCTACAAAAACGATGCGGACAACGATGGACAACAAGATAGCAACGCCTCAGGCATGCCGCAACTCGCGGGTCAGGTCGCGCTCGAAACAAAACTCCTCACCAAGCGCGACACGATCTTCTCCGTGTCGGGCGTGTATGGCGAGGAAAAAACACGCAAAACGCCGAACCCGGATACCTATAGCGTGGAAACGGTTCTTCTCGCGGCTCAGATACCACTCACCGATCCTTTCACACTTCAAGGCACGTTTTGGTCGGGTAAAAACCTCGACGCCTATTACGCCGGCGTTCTGCAAGGCATAAATCTGATACAAGGCACAGGCGTAGCGGCCACGGGAGGATGGCTCGAAGGCGTTTATGATTTCAATGACCGCTTGTCTTTCGCCACCGGCTACGGCATCGACAATCCCGACGACGACGACCTTTCATCGGCAACCGCACGCACCCTGAATCAGCGATACTTTGCTACGGTCTTCTACAAATTGACGACCAGCCTCATGGTCGGAGGCGAGTACTCGGTCATTAAAACCGACTTCAAGGGCGAGGGCAAAGAGACCGACAACCGGCTACAATTTTCAGGCCAACTTACCTTCTAAAACGCCCGTCTCCGTTTCGAAGCACCGTGTGTCCGCAAATGCTTTGCAAATACCTGTTTTTTTGACTATACATAAAGGCAAACGCAGGAGTATAATCAATCGGCAAATTCTTATTCCCCCCTTTTCAGGAGTTCTTATGGCGATTTTATTGCAAGGCATTGTTCTATTAGTGTCGGGTATGGGTATTGTTTTTCTTTTTCTCGCGTTGCTTGTTTGGGTCATGAACTGGTCGACCGGAATCGTCTCCCGTTTCAAATACATCCTTCCGGACGAGGAACCCAAGAAGAAAGCCCGTTCCGCCGCACAGCACGCGTCGTCCGACGAGGCCTCCATCGCGATTGTGATCGCTGCGGCTTTTGCCCGCGCCGCCTAACGTTTTAAGTCGTAACTAACCCCCCATCGTATCCAAGGAGTATCAGCTGTGGCCAAGAAAAACATCAGTTTCATGTGCACCGCCTTCCGTGACGGTTTTCAGTCGGTTTACGGTGCCCGCGTCCTGACCGAGGATTTCATGCCCGCCGTGCAGGCGGCTCGCGAGGCAGGCATCACTTATTTTGAAGCGGGCGGCGGAGCCATGTTTCAATCGCCTTTCTTTTATTGCCAGGAAAACGCCTTCCATATGATGGACCGTTTTCGTGAAGTGGCCGGTCCCGATGCAAATCTTCAAACGCTCTCCCGCGGCGTAAACATCGTGTGCCTCGATTCCGCCTCGTCGGACGCCATCAAACTGCATGCACAGCTCTTCAAGAAACATGGCATCACGACTATCCGAAACTTCGATGCGCTGAACGACGTCAACAATCTGATTTACTCGGGCAAGTGCATCCACGAAGCAGGACTCAAGCACCAAGTGGTGGTCACCATGATGGCCCTGCCGCCCGGTTGCCACGGCGCGCATGATCCGGATTTCTACGAGATGACCCTGCGTAAGATCCTCGACGCCGGCATCCCGTACGATTCGGTCTGTTTCAAAGACGCCTCGGGAACATCGATTCCCTCGATCGTTTTCGAAACGGTCAAACGCGCCCGTAAAATGCTTCCTGAAGGCACGAAGATTCAGTATCACACGCATGAGACGGCTGGCTGCGCCGTCATGGCTTACAAGGCGGCTCTGGATGCAGGGGCCGACGCCATCGATCTCTCGCTCTCGCCCACGTCCGGCGGCACCTGTCAGCCCGACGTCATCGTCATGTGGCACGCGCTGCGCGGCAGCGACTATGATCTGGGCATCGACATCGACAAGGTTCGCGAAGCAGAAAAGGTTTTCGCCGAATGCATGAAGGATAATAAGGTCGTTATATATGGACAGTCCACAGAAGCAAATACAGTGAACCAGCTTAGCATATTAGGAAATTACTTCTACAAGTTCTATATCGATTGTGTGGGCGCGAATATTGAAGCATGCCAGGATATAGGGATTGAGCAGGTGCCGACTATAGTGATAGGCGACAAGAACTATACAGGAGCACATACACTTGAATGGTTCACCGAGCAGACCGGATGTTCAATGTAAATATGTTCAATCATTTATTTTCTTATATACAATTTATAATCACTGATAATGAATTGATAATGTCAGTGAAATATAGTGAACTGCTTAATTGAGTCATGGGGATAAAT
>CAZTDL010000600.1:0-3201 GCA_964612775.1 uncultured Lentisphaeraceae bacterium | reverse complement strand
ACTAGCCCCCCGTGCCCTCAAGAACTTAGTTGAGAAATGCGATCACTATGTGACTCCGGCATCCGACGGCACGATTCAAGGACTTCTCGCCGACATGCGGCAAATGCAAGTGGATTACGCAGTCATCTGTCCGATTGCCACCAAGCCGTCCCAATTCGGCGGGATTCTCTCAGAAGCGCTCGCGATCCGTGACGGCGCCCGCGGCGCCAACGCCGCACGACACATACACCCCTTTGCCTCGGTGCACCCGTTTGACGAAGCGCGTTTTGACCATTTGGCCAAAGTTGCCGAAAACGGCATCCGCGGCATCAAGCTCCATCCTTACTATCAGTCGTGCGTCCTAGACACACCTGAAATGTTGGAATATTTCCGGTGCTGCCGCGATTTAAATCTGGTGGTACAATGCCATTGCGGTTTCGACATCGGCTTTCCGTTTGAACCGATCTGCGGCCCAGAACGTGTCGCCCGTGTCATCCATGAAGTGCCGGGGCTACATTTCATTGCAGTCCATCTGGGTGGTTGGAAACAGTGGGGAAGCGCGCTCGATAACGTGTTGGGTAAAAACGTTTTTCTCGACACATCGATTCTGCCTCAAAATTTTGAAGAGGACGCACCCAACCGGCTCTTGCGAGAGCATCCCGTTGATCGACTGCTGTTCGCGACAGACTGGCCATGGCTCAGCTTTACGGACGGTATCCGTTTTGTACGCAAAGGCGGATTCAAACCGACACAGGAAGCGGCCATTTTTGGCGGCAACGCCGCCGCGCTTCTCGGAATCACATCCCCTGCCCCGTGGAAATGATCCTGCAGGGACGTTGGAACATGACAAAAAGAAAGGGACAGCCCAACAGGCCGTCCCTTTCTTTCTTGAAGCGTATGGTTTCTTCTCAACCCTGCTGCGCCTGCCGCAGTTTGTATATGCGCTCCATACGTACGCCGATATCCTCGAATCCGATATCCGCACCGTAAACGTCCTTGTAATAACCGAAAGCTTTCTCGATGTCGCCCGACTGCTCGGCCAAATCGCCCAACTGGTAAACGATCTTTTTCTTGAGCTCATCCATAATCATCAGCTGCTCGTTGGCCGTCTCGAGCTGCATAACGGCCATATCGCGCTGGCCCTTCTTGGCAAAGCACATAGCCAGATAATAAAGCGCTTCGACTCGCTCTTTGGGGCTACGCTGAGCGAGCTGCAACTGTCCAATCGCATCATCGTAGTAGTCATATCGGAAATATTGCAGGCCCAACTCAAAACGCAACTTAAGATCGTTCGGGTAACGCTGCACGCGGGAGATCAGGTCATCAAAAATAAACTGGTTCATATCCGTCTCCAGAGCGGAAGAGCCAGCCTCATCCCCTGCCGCCTTAAGCGCTGCGATCTTCGACTCAAAAGCCGAAATCTTAGTCGACGTCAAAGAACGGTCCAGCTCAGGATCGGAGGCGTTCACTTTACGAGCCGCCTCCAATGTCTCAACCGCCTCGTCAAAACGTTTGTTCTGCGTAAGCAGGCGTGCCAGAGCCCGATAGAAATTGAGGTTGTTAGGCTCTTTCGTGATGCGTGCCCGAGCCTCTTCGATCAGCGCATCGGCGTCAGACCCCGCAACAACCGACTTCGCCTGCATATCCAGTTTCTTAGCCTGATCCTTATTCGCGATGAGGTCACGATAACCGTCCTTCTTACCGGCGGTCTCCTCCCAGCCTGCAGCCATGGTCACGCGCGCTTCAACATCCTTCAGTTTCTTAAAGATTTCCTGATCGTTCGGGAGGAAGGCGTTCAGTTTCACATAGGCGTCGCGAGCCTTGGTATAATCGCCCACTCGCGTATAATAATCCGCAACACGACGCAACAGCGACATGTCATCGGGATTATTTTCGTAGGCAGCCTCCACCGTGAACAAGGCCGCTTCCGGCAACCCCGCCGCATCAGCGCTTTGAACCACCATCTCCACGTTCTGCATCATCAGCGGATTCATGGTCATCAGCTTTTCACACTCGAGCAACGCCGCTTCCGCCTTCCCGGCCTTCAACAAACCGACAACTTTCATCCGCAGCATCATCGCGCTAAACTCTTGCATCTGCGTTGCGAATTTGCTTTTCTTTTCTTTACGGAATTTGGCGATCTGCGCCGCGCGCAAAAACTTACGGGCACGTGAAAAACCAGGCGTAAGCGTCACGCACTGGAATAATAGATCAATTGCGATATCCAAATTTCCGCGCTCAAAGGCCGCAACGCCTTTATTGTAGTAATTTTGAGCTTGCTGGGCAACTTGTTCCGTTTTCTCGCCTGCCATAATTAAATCCCGAATAACGTTTAGAATACCACATTTTCAAACAAGCGTTTAGTATAGCGTTTATCCGTTCTGAACGTCAAGAAAGCATCCCCGACTTTTTTGAAAGGCGGATTCGCGCCCTCCCCTCACAGAAACAAGGTCCATCCGCGAACGCCTTGTTTTCGAACACGAACCTCCGTTCATTGCCCGTAGCGGAAAATGGCGTTTGCCTCCATACTTTTCACCCGCACCGCGTCATTGCCGTACCGATCCGTTTACGATACAATGACACCAAAAAGGGGATCGATGAGTGTTTCGGGGACATTACGACAAGGTGTCTTCAGCTTTCTTGTTGCGTGTCAAGCGTATGCCGCCGGAGAGGCTATGCCCGTCGTCGTGACGTATTCAGACGATTCGGTGACGGCAGGTGAAGCGCGTGTCATTGGCCCGCGACCGCTCACGCTCGTGCCTCTTGGGGAGAATCGCCCGCGCCTGCTCCAACTCAGCGACATGGTTACGTTGGAACAAGAGATCGAAAAGGCGAGCATGGAACGTCCATGGACCTTTAAAGAATCGGGTCAACCCGAAAAAGTCTATCTGGAGGGCGAATATCCGCTGATCAATTTCAAGACGCGCATTACGCAGGCCAACGGCAGTGTCATTACCGGTCACTTGATCTCCGCGGCGATTTCACTCAAATCAGGCAAGGGACAGCAGAAACTTTTCCTCCAGCGGCAGATAAAAGGAACTAAGTCGGAGAAACTTGAAGATCTTGTCTATATCCGCTCCATCCGCATGACAGCCACAATGATCGAAGGGGGGGGGAAACATTCGTGGCGACATAAAGGGTTTCGGAAAAATCATTTCCGTAACCGCATTGGACAACGAACGAGGCAACGTCTTGTTTGCCCGAACGACGCAGGACGGCAAC
>CAZTDL010000599.1:0-3203 GCA_964612775.1 uncultured Lentisphaeraceae bacterium | reverse complement strand
AGACGTGGAGATATTCGGCTACGGCACGGTCGATTCGTCGATCCTCTCGCGTGTCTTCATCGGTTGTTCCACACCGCTCCAACCGGGCAACCTGCGATTCGAAAAATGCCGCCGGGTGAAAGTGGACGGCCCGGTGTTTCTCGACTCGCCAGGCTGGTGCGTGACATGCGTAGTTTGCGATGATGTGGAGTTCGCGCGCATGAAGGTCGTCGGACAGTGGCGCTACAACACGGACGGCGTGGATATCGTCAACTCGCGGCACGTACGTCTGCGCGATTCCTTTGTTCGCGCGTTCGACGACGCGGTGACGATCAAGGGCATCCCGCGCTGCATCGACTGTCCCGTGCGGGACGTGCGTGTGGAGCGGTGCGTGCTGTGGTGCGGCTGGGGCCGCACGTGCGAACTGGGCATCGAGACGTGGGCGCGCGAATACCGGGATGTCGTCTTCGAGGATTGCGACCTCGTCCACAACTCCTGCACGGCGCTGGATCTGCGTATGGGCGGCACGGCGACACTGGAGCATATCGTCTTCCGGAACCTGCGCGTGGAATTTCAAGCGGGGCTCCCGGAAATCTTCCAGTCCTCGGAAACGATGACGTACGCTCCCGGGGAGAACCGGCAGACCGCGCATTTCATCCACATCGAGAACGGCAAGTTCGTTCGGCCGCAGGAACCGCACGGCAACGTTTCCGATATCCGTTTCGAGAATATTGACGCGATCGTGGAGCCAGGCGCGCGGAATCCGGACATTGTGCTCATGTCGAGCCACGGAAAGTTCGGGCCGATTTCCTTCTCCAACCTCAAATTGAACGAAACGCCCGTTCGGTCGCTCGCAGCGTTTCCGCTCCACACAAACGAGGCGTCGACGGCTAACCTCACGTTCCGATAGGAACCGATTAGAGGTAGCAGGATATCGTTCATCCCAGTGTATTTCGAGATTAAGAATTCGGCTTCAGATGAAAGACGGAAATATTGAGATACCTTTGTTTCGCGTTTTTGATCAGCGGTTATTTTCTCGAATCTTGAGCCTCAGAAGTCCGGACTATTCCTGATGACAACCTTGCATATCCGGTTCTGATTATGTTTCGGAACGGGAAATGAGCTAAAGGATTGGTTCCTTGCTTACGTTGTGCCACGTGAAAGGTGCGAATGCCTTTCTGGAAGTAGCTTATATCCGAACCACACAACCAACCTATGAATACGTAGACCACACGAACAACAAAAATACAGACCACTGTCATACAGCGCCCTGGATCGGTGCAACCCCGGCCCCTGGCTTTTTGCGAGGGGACGAAAAGAAGTGCGTGAGTGCGCGAGTGCATTATTCGTGCGTTGGGTGATTGAACGAAGAGAAACAGTTTGAGAGGAGCATCCACGGAGAGATGCCCATGCAGGATCAAAAAGGAAAAGACAATGAAAACGACAAGAGTAATCAGGATGACATTTGTGTCCAGTCCTGATTTCCGTTTGACACTTTATTGTCGTTAGGCATGTGCATGATTACCGACAGTAGAACAGATGAATGCAGGCAAGGCAACAGGGGCCGTTGCTTTGCCACCTGAAAGAGGGACAGGTGGCGTGGTGGATGCGGTGTGCCTGGGCTGGGAAAGAGTGATGCCGCTCATACCGCCGCCGCATGCGCATCGGACGGGGAGCGATAGTTCAACCGCAAATGAGGCCGGCGGTTATTGTAGATCCATACGGCCTGCTCGAAGGCCGCTTTGGCTTGATCCTTTGTCCGGAAAGTCCGGCTCATTTCGTATTCTTGCTTGAGGATGCCGTTGACCCGCTCGGCCAATGCTTTCTCGTAGCAGTGTATGACCTCGGTCATGCTGATCGGCAGCCCGCGGGACTGCGGGACGGCAAACGTCCGACATGCTCATGGCAGCAATACTGGCAGCCCCGGTCCGATGTGCGCGCCGACGATCTTGCGAGAATTGGCGTCGGCGATCAGGGCAGCGTAGAGAAACCCCTCTTCGGTGCGGATGTACGTCAGATCGCTCACCTAGGCCTGATTCGGAACGTGCGGACTTATCCCCGTCAACAGATTGTGAAACACTGGCAGGCTGTGCCGGCTGTTCGTCGTGTGTGGCGTCCCCCGCTTGGGCACCACCAGCAGATCGCGCTCGGCCAACAATTCAAAGAAACGGTCACGCCCGACGCTCACCCCGGCCCCCGGCCTCCTGAAGATCAGCACCCAGAAGATACGACAACTTACGGCCCCCAAGGCGCGTCTGCCAACGCCCGTTCCAAATCCCGGACCCGTTGCCGCAACTCTTTGACCGCGGTCTGTTCCTCCGGCTTCATGACCGATACCACCTTCCTCAATAAATGGCTCTTGCCGTATCGGCACAATCAGTACGCCACCGTCCCCTGTCCCTTGACCCCATACGCCCGTCCCGCTTCAAAAGGACTCTGGTATCGCCCTTTTCCCACTTCCCAGACAAGCTGTAGCTTGAACGCCTCACTATACCGCATTACCGACCGCATTTCACTTCTCTCCTTAAAGAACAAGTGTCAATCTACAGTCGGACGGGACAGTACAAATCGTCATAAAATAATGTACACGTTTGGGCGTCGGCGATGATCGCGGCAGCGACGGTGGTGTGTACAAATCGGCGACAACTATTTGTACACACAGCCTGCGGATATTGAATCCGCAGACGATAAGCGTCATATTAGAGGCATTTGACGTTCGGGCACCCCTTCAGCAGACCATAACCATGTGTACAAAAAAGGGCGAATCAGGGGCGAAATCAGGGTACAGCATAAAAAAAGGCCAATAGAAACGGTGTTTTATTGGCCTTTAAGATGGTGGCGGGTGAGGGTCACGATCCCCCGACCTGCGGATTATGATTCCGACGCTCTACCAACTGAGCTAACCCGCCGTTCAAAAGTTTTGACACTGTACAAAAATTCGGCACCCGTGTCAATGTCAGGCCTACCTTTTTTCAGAAATGTTTTCGCCAGCGCCCATCTTGACGTGCAGTTGCTCAAGATTCGCACGTATCCCGAAGTAGGCGGCGACCGTCATCAGCACGATCGATAGGACTAAGACCAGATTCCAGCCGAAACGTCTCATCCCGCACGGCGTCTGCTCGCCCATGAACGACCGTTTGTTGAGCAGGATCATGAAGCAGAGCGTGACAATCGGCATCAAGGGGGCGCTCAGACTGGCACCGCCCACTGCCGCCTGCCACGGC
>CAZTDL010000598.1:0-3209 GCA_964612775.1 uncultured Lentisphaeraceae bacterium | reverse complement strand
AGTAACGCCCGCGTCGCGCTCATGATCAGGGCCTCTGCCGCCAACAATGCGATCATGGCCGCTGCGGTTGCAAGTTCAAGCAGTGCCTACGGCGCCAAACTCGCCTATCGCGCTTCGGCGGGGTCCTATTCAACGATTCTGCCATCAACCGCCAACACACTGTTGACCCCTGTTTGGTTGCGTCTAACGCGCGCGGGCAGCGTCTTTTCGGCCGAGGCGTCCAGTGATGGCAATGCGTGGACACTACTCGCCACCACAAAACTCACCGGCATGCCGACAACCGCGCAATGGGGGCTTTTCCACTTCTCGTCTGGATGGAGTTTTTCCTCGCTTGGCAACTACCACCTAAGTTTCGCCCAAAATCTGACGCTCACCGATCTGCCATTGCCGAGCACACCCACAGGGATGACAGCCACCGCAACATCGCCCTCATCCATCACGCTATCTTGGACCGGCGTGGCCGGCGCTTCCGGTTATCGTATCGAACGTCGCACAGAGACGAATGATTTCACGCAGGTCGGCGACCTTGTAGCCGATGTCGGCGCCACTCAAACTTATATCGATTCAGGATTACCCTCTGACACCGCCTTTGCGTATCGGGTTTCAGCCTACAACACCACCGGGAACAGCAGTGTCTCGACGCCTGTCTATGCAACGACGCCGCTTCCCCATGTGATTACGACGTTGACGACGGACGACAGCACCCGCAACATGGCAGACGCAACAATACAGCTTGATCTCCCCAACACGCCGCTCGGCACAGGAACAGTCCTTACTGTTGCGGGTTACTACTATGATGACGGGCTGGTAAGCACGACACTGACAAATGCTTCCAAGACCTATCTCCGCTTCGACCTCTCGGGCATCGGCTCAATCCTTACGGCCCAACTCAAGCTAACTTATGCCGATGCGCATCTCTTTGAACTTTATGGCTATTATAATCTCAATGCGGTCCTTCTTTCTGAAACATCAGACGAGTGGGATGAGAGCACATTAACGTGGTCCAATGCGCCGCAAAACAATACCGCTTCCTATGGGTTCACCGGCACAGCACGATTCCTTGGAAACCTCTATGGAGAAAGCCTTCCTGCCGGAGGCGAAACAGTGGCAATGAACTTGAATGCCACGACCCTCTTCGGCAACCGCGGCGACAACAACTTGGTCACGTTGGCCGTCTTTCAATATTACGGAGCTAGCATGGACTGGTCTTCCCACGAACACGGGACCTACGCGCCCCCCGCGCTCGAACTCACCACAGCCAATCCCTTGCCGAACCGCCCAGCGTTCCTCACCGCAAGCCAGGGAAAGAATTGGAGCGTCCAATTGCAGTGGCAGGACTGTTCCGACGCTGAATCCGGATTTGAACTTGAAAGGAACGAGAACGATGGAGAATACGTTTTACTGCAAAATTTGAGTAGCAACGTGACCTCGTTACTCGATATCTCAACGCAACCCGGCACGACATATACCTATCGCATACGAGCCGTCAACGCTTCGGGCGCGTCTTCATGGTCGCCTCTGACTCGCCTGACCACGCCCGATTTCTTCCATGCATCCGGCACGCTCTGGGATGCGGGAGGAGACAACACCCTGTTCAGTACCCCTGCAAACTGGGACAGGGACGAGACACCGCCTTTCGATGGCACAAGCTATCTCAATTTCGCGGCAAACGGCGTGCATGCGACCGTAAACACGAGTGTGAGTCTCACGGGACTCAGCCTACACGCCAGCAATGACTTTGCCATTGTCGATGGCGGCGGTGTACTCTCACTTGGGACGGGAGGTGTGCGTGCCGCCAATCCAGACAGCAACACGCCCCACACCTACACGATCTCTGCGGACATCGACCTTACCGCCGACCAAACATGGGGTGTCACCAATAACGCCGCAGGCCTTTCATCGCTCGTCGTTTCGGGAACTGTCGGCGACCTCAACAGCGCCTATGGATTCACGAAAGCGGGCGACGGACCTCTGACGCTCACAGGAAACAACACGTATAAAGGAAAAACCGTCGTGAGCCATGGCTGTTTGCGTCTAACCCAAAACCGTGCGCTTGGAAACACCACCGGCGACACGGAAATCAATACAGGCGCATGGCTGGAGATCAGCGGCGGCATCACCGTACCTGAACCGCTGGTCTTGAACGGTGCGGCAGCGATCGGCTCTGCCGCCTCATTACGCTCTCTGAGCGGCACGAACACATGGAGCGGACCAATCGTTCAAACCACGTCATCCCGTATAAACGTGTCAACAGGCAGCCGCCTTACGCTGACCGGCGGGATCACAGGACCGAACATTTATCTGTCGCCCGATGTCGACGCCTACCTTGCCGTTGCGGAATTGCCGCTCAAAATCGGTTCCGGAAAGGTCTATGTTCACGGATTCGGAATTGCCGCATTCGGCGCAACCAACAACACATGGGGGACACTCGATATTGGCGGTGCTGTGGTCAGAACAGAAGGCGTCAACGTTCTGCCCTCTGGTTCCATTGTCCTGATGGGGAACGGCAACGTCTCCCTTGACGCCACACTGGACCTGAACGGCTACAACCAAGTGGTCGGGCAGATCAAGCGCGGTTCCACAACTCTTGGGAATCGTCTCATCACCAGTACGACACCGGCAACCTTGACGGTCAATCAAACCAGCGGAGACTGTTATTTCGACGGCAATCTGGACGGTGCCCTTTCCTTTGTGAAGAGAGGAGCGGGAACGCTCTATCTCAGCGGAACAAACAACACCTTCACAGGCTCTCTCATCGTCAGTAACGGATACGTGAATTTGTCGTCAGTCGCCACGCTTCGCAGGTGTGGGAACATCATCGTCGCGGGCGGCCAACTGAAACTTCTCGCCCCGTCCAGCATCATGGATGCGGCATTCCTCAGCATTGCCGACGGAGCCAAGCTGAACCTGGCGGCAGGACAGACGGAGACCGTACGGCAACTTGTGCTCGGCGGCGGACGAAAATGGCAAGGCACATGGGGCGCAACAGGCAGTGGCGCCGACAATATCGACGACACCCATTTTCTGGGAACCGGCAAAATCAATGTCCCGACAGGGACCAGCACGGCTTGGGACGGAGGCGGAGCCACCTCCGACATAAATGCGCCTTTCAACTGGGATTATGACAATCTGCCGCCGCTTGACGGTTCCGCCGTTTTGTCCTTCGGTATCGCAGGCAACATCGCGACCGTAAACACCAACATCGGCCT
>CAZTDL010000597.1:2450-3214 GCA_964612775.1 uncultured Lentisphaeraceae bacterium | reverse complement strand
TCGGAATATGTAAGCGTGGCGTACGGCGCGCGGGCCTCCAGCCGCGCGTTGCGCACGTCGCCGCGCCCGGCGGCGGCGGGGAAAACGACGTCGGCGCGGTTCGGGACGCCCTCCTGGAAGACGATCTGGAAGGAGACGAGGTTGCTCGTCGTCGCGCCGCCCGACCAGAAGCCCATGTTCCGGTATTCGATCACGCAATACCGCGCCCCGTTGGTCGCGACGTCGGCGAGGGTGATCGCGGAGCCGAGTTCGGCGGGATAGGCCATCAAATCGTCCCGGAACGCGTCCAGTTCCAGAACGGTTTCCGAGAGATAGCCGTACGGGGCTGACGGCCCGAGGTAGACGTAGCCGTCGATCCCGACGCACACGTTGGAGCAGACGGAGCCATGGACTGTGACCGGGAACGGGAGCGGCAGGACGGCCTCGGCCCAGTCGGGGTCGCCCGTCAGCGCGAGGACGTCCGTTCCGCCGGAGACGGCGAACGGCGGGAGTCCCGCGCCGGTCCAGCCGGCCTCTTCGTTGTCGTCGAGGCCGTCGCCGTCCGTGTCCGCCGCGAACGGGTTCGTGCCGAGCGCGGCCTCGCGCAGGCTGGGGATGTGGTCGCCGTCGGGGTCGGCGCCGGGGACCGGGCTTGCGCCGTCGAGCGGGTCGAAGCCGTAGTCCGCCTCCCAGCCGTCGGGGCAGCCGTCGGGACAGCCAACTGGACAACCAACAGGACAACCGACAGGTCATCGTCCGGGCCGATCAGCGTGGCGTTGTGTGCA
>CAZTDL010000597.1:0-2440 GCA_964612775.1 uncultured Lentisphaeraceae bacterium | reverse complement strand
CCCCCCCGTCCGAAAGGCCGTCGCCGTCCGTATCGGCGTCGAGCGGATCGGTTCCGGCGTCCGACTCGTCCCCGTCACTGATGCCGTCGCCGTCCGTGTCCGGGTTTCCCGGGTCGGTTCCGGCGTCAACCTCGTCCGCGTCCGAGAGGCCGTCGCCGTCGCCGTCCGCGGCCCCGTCCGACGGGTCGAGCGGGTCGTAGCCGCCGCGCGCGGCCTCCCAGCCGTCCTCGAGCCCGTCGTTGTCCGTGTCCCGGTCAAGGGGATCGGTTCCGGCGTCCGACTCGCCGCCGTCCGAAAGGCCGTCGCCGTCCGTGTCGTCATTGAGAGGGTCGGTCCCGGCGGCAAGCTCCTCCCCGTCGCCGACACCGTCGCCGTCCGAGTCCCAGTCGTTCGGATCCGTGTTATGCGCCATCGCCTCTTCGGCGAAAGTCAGGCCGTCGCCGCCGTCGTCGGACAGGCCGTCGGACGGATCGAGGGGGTCGAAATCAACGCCGTTGCCCACCTCCCAGCCGTCCGCGAGGCCGTCGCCGTCCGAGTCCCGGCCCGAGGGGTCAAGATCACGCAGCACCTCCCAGCCGTCCGCGAGGCCGTCGCCGTCCGTGTCGTCATTGAGAGGGTCGGCTCCGACGAGGATTTCCTCCCCGTCGTCCAGACCGTCGCCGTCGGTGTCGGGGTCGAGGGGGTCGGTGCCGATGCTGAAGCGGTAGGCCAGCGAGAGCCCGTTTGAGACGGAGGCCGTGTTATAGGAATATTGGAGCGTTTGGGAGGCCGTCCTCGCACCTGACGTCGCCCCGCGCCCGTCCCCGCGCCCGTCCGCGGTCCGGTAGAGAACCGTCACGCGGTTTGAGGCGCCCTCCTCGAAAACGATCTGAAAAGAGACCCGGTTGCTCGTGGACGCGGAAGATCCTGAAAAGCCCATGTTCCCGTATTCGATGACGCAGTAGCGGCTCCCGTTGGTCGGGACGTCCGCCAGCGTGATCGAGGAGCCCAGCGCGGGATAGGCCTGAAGGTCGTCCCAGAACCCCGCGGCGAACAGGCCGCAGCCGGAGGGCTGCGTATAATTGTTCAGGCTGTAGTTGCCGTAGAACCCGTTTCCGAGGCTCCCCTGCCCGGCGTAAAGCCCGGCGATCCCGTTCGCGTTGGCCGAGAGGCGGGACAGGGCGCGCCCGCCGAAGAAGACGGGGAACGGGAGCGGCGCGTCCGCGCAGCCGTCGTCCGAATCGGAGAGCGACGCGGTCAGGTCTGTCCCGCCCGCAACGGAGTACCACACGGAAGGCGCGGACGTGACGGACGGCGGCTCCGCCTCCCAGCCGTCCGTCAGACCGTCGTCGTCGCTGTCCCGGTCGTGCGGGTCCGTCCCCAGCGCGGCCTCCGCGAAATTCGAAAGCCCGTCGCCGTCGGGGTCGGCGTCGGGGCCGTCGCCCCCCTCGAGCGGATTCAGCCCCAGCGCGATCTCCACGCCGTCAGAATACCCGTCGTTGTCCGTATCGGCGTCGGACGGGTCGGTCAGGTAGACATGCGTTTCGAGCGCGTCCGAAAGGCCGTCGCCGTCCGCGTCAAGCAACGATGCGGCCATGAAAAAGGCGCCTTTCGGCGGCCGTTTCGGCGAAACGATGTTGGTATAGGCGACGCCCTCAACGTAAAGCGATGCCGTTGCGTTTGTGAGGGCACCGGTTTCGGCGTCGCTTTCCGGCTCGGAGGGAACGAGCGTGAGCGGAACGGCATTCGTGAGGACGCCCGTGCCGGGCATGAGAGGGAACCGCGCCAGCGGCCGCCACGCGGCGACATTCAGACGGGGCGCACAGAGAATATCGACAAGATCACCCGGCAACGGATAACCCTCCGGCCACGCGAGCGAAAAACGGACAGCGTTGGAATCCACGCCGATCGTTGTGAAACGCAGGCCGTCCTCGCCCGCGGACGATCCGCCGCCGGCACCCGCCGGGTTCCAGAAACGCTGCCGCGCTTCGGCGTAAACCGCCAGATTGGACTCCGCGATAAAGTGATAGGCGAGCTCGACCTGCGAAGGAAGCGCCAGCAGCCGCGTGAAATCGATCGACTCTTGAGAAATACCGTCCGCCGGGGTTTCCGGCACCCCGTGCAGATTCGCGATCCAGTTGGACGTGTAATTCGCGCCGGCGGTCGGCGGCAGAGTGAAAACCACATTGCTTTCCGCCGTGCGGAACTCGATCACGCCGTCGGCGTCGCGCGTGCGCAGAGTGACCGGAAAGATCTCAACCCCGCCGAAGTCCGACGGCGCGAGCGACTCCAGAAACGCCGCGCTGAAACCGTTCGTCGCGGCGGCCTTGATGACGGCGCCGCCTTGCAGTGCGAACGGGCTGTTGGTGACGGGGAAGCATAGGCCGGCGCCCGACGCCTGCTCCCGCTCGAGCGCCAGCCCCATCTCCACTTCGTTTTGCGGCTCGCCGGCGGCTCCGGA
>CAZTDL010000596.1:0-3220 GCA_964612775.1 uncultured Lentisphaeraceae bacterium | reverse complement strand
ACACGCTGCACCCGCGTTCGAACACCCGGCTTGAGATCGAAGCGGGCGCTTCGCTGGATGGCGGACCCGATCCGTTGCTTTATCCGGAGTTTGAGCCTTCGTCCCATTGGCGGGTCGAGTATAGCCTGCGCCGCAATAAGCGCGCCATGTTTTACGCCGTCGCGCAGACGAACATCTCGATCTGCGGCCGCGGCACGATCAACGGCCACGCCGAGCTCTTCCACGAGAGCACCGACGGCGGGAAGTCTTGGCACCGGAAGCACGACCAGTTGCTGACGGGGCGCAACATCTTCTTAGTGGGCTGCAAGGACGTCACGCTGGACGGCTTCACCATCCAGAGTCCGACGGGGGTGGAGCATGTGGCTGCTCGACTGCGACCGCGTGTCCGTCCGCGGGCTGAGGATTGACATGGACCTGCGGTTTCCGAACGGCGACGGCATCCACATCGGGTCTTGCCGAGATGTCACCGTCAGCGATTGTATCGTTCGCAGCAGCGACGACTCGATCATCCTGCGCGCCTATCAGCATCAATTGAACGAGCCCAAGGCCTGCGAGCGGGTGGTGATCGCCAACTGCGTGCTGCAGAGCAACGCGTCGGCTGTCCGCATCGGCTGGACGCATGACTACGAGATCAAGGACTGCCGCCTGAGCAACCTGGTCATCAGGGATTCGAGATTGGGCATCAGCATCTTCATGCCGTCGCTGGCTGGCGTTCCGAACGACCCGCCGCGCGGGCCAGGCGTGCCGCCGCTGCCGGAGGGGGACGCGGTGCGTCCGTTCGGCGTCGAAAACGTGCATTTCAGCGACATCAGCATGGACTGCCGGCAGGGGCCGATCCTCGTCTCGTTTGCGCCGGACACCAAGGTCAGCCGCATCCGCAACCTTACCTTCGCGAATATGACGATTCGTTCGCCCCATTACCCATCTTTTAATTTGCGGAAGGGGGATATCGTCAGCGACATCGTGCTGAGCAATGTGCGATTCGAAATCTTGCCGGGCGGCAAAGACAGTTTCGGTATCCGGGGCGTGGATCACCTGACGTTGGACCGGGTGACCTTTATCGATCAGACTGCTGAAAAAGCAACGAAGTAAAAAACAACGGTTTTTGAAGACAAACAACAAGGGAGGGGACAGTTTATGACCAAAACGATGATAGGTATTATGGCGGGATTGACGCTCTGCGTTACGGCAGTTGGAAACGCCAAGGAAAAAGGGCACAAGTGCATCACGTGGGAAAAGTTTTTGGCCTCCGGTCCGGAACTTAAACAGATCGGCTGGCTGACCGTGCGTCCGTCGAAAGACATCGCTTCATCCGACTGGTCGATCGGCTGCGAGACGCTTGACCGCGACTACGCGAAGTTCAGCGTCTACAAAGACTACGTGGGTGAACTCGGCGCCAAGCACGCGCGCCTCCAGAGCGGCTGGGCAAAGACCGAAAAAGAAAAGGGAAAATACGATTTCGCGTGGCTGGATTATCACGTCAAAGGGTTGACGGAGCAGAGCGTTCGTCCATGGATCTGCCTGTGCTACGGCAATCCGATCTACGGCTCAACAATCAACCTCGGGTCGGGGCTGTCGCCGGTTGTGCGCTCGGAGGAGGCCTTCGCCGCGTGGCTGAAGTATGTGGAGACGACGGTCACGCGCTACAAGGCGTCGGTCAACGAATGGGAGATTTGGAACGAGCCGTTCGGGCAGGGCAAGGACTATTCGGTGATGGTGCTCAAGACTGCCGATCTGATCAAGCGGATCCAACCGGACGCGGTGGTTCTCGTGACGGCGATCACCGACCAAGACCGCAAGGACGTGCTGGAGGCGCTCAAGGCGGCGAACAAACTGGACTTGGTCGATTTTTGGGCCTATCACCCGTACGAGACGAATCCCGACAGAAGCTACGCTTGGATTGAGTGCTCTCAAAAGGAACTGGCCGCTTACAATCCCAAGTACAGGCTGTATCAGGGTGAGGTCGGTTGTCCGGCCATTTTGGAGTGGACGCACGCGCTGGCCGGTTATCCGTGGACGGAGTACAGTCAGGCGAAGTGGAATCTGCGACGCATGGCCGGAGATCGCGTGCGCAACATTCCCTGTAATGTGTTCACCATGATCGATCTTAAGTACACCAATATGCAGCAATCGTTCGGCATGATCCGGTCGAACCTCCTGTTGCAGTTTATCTACAAGCGGCCGACGTTCTACGCCGTGCAGCATATGATGAGTTTCTTCGACAGCGAAGTAAAACCTGTCGGGTTGCTGGCGAACGAAACGGAATCCAAACGCAAGCTGACGGTTGCCGGGTTCGAAAAAGCGGGTACCTCTGTGGCGTTGCTCTGGTTCGGCGACAAAGTGCCGAGCGACGAGCTGGTTTGGAATCAAGTGAATCTGACGATCAGAGGCGTGACGTTTAGAGACCCCGTTTACGTCGAGATGGTGACCGGCAAGGTCTTTGAACTTCGTGCGGGCTCGTGGTCGAGTGCGGACGGGAACACGAAGTTGACACAACTGCCGGTGTGGGACAGTCCGCTGATGTTGGCCGAACGCCCGCAGGTGCCCGTGCGGGAGGAGGCGGGAAAATGACGGTGAAAGAATCCGTGTTTCTGGCGGGACTGGCGGCGGCTGTCGTATTTACTGCGAATGGCGGGGGAAGGAATCCGCCTATCGCACTGACCGCCGTGCCGATGGACAGGGTGACTGTGGAGGAGGGCCAGGCACCCAGCCTGCTTCCCGCCGAGAAGAAATGGAAGCTGGTCTGGCACGACGAGTTCGACGGAAAAGCGTTGGACGAGTCGAAATGGAACTACCGGCTCAACTACTGGGGGTATCCGTCGCCGACGTTCACCAAAGAGGGTGTGGAACTTGACGGAGACGGCCACCTGAAGATCGGCCTGATCCGCAAGGGCGACGACTTTTGCTCGGCGCACTTGCAGACGGGGTCGCTCACCTTTGATCTGCCCCGCGATCCGGGGTCGAAGGGCATCTGGCCGTTCGGCAAGAAACAGCCGGCCAAGTTCATGCACCGCTTCGGTTATTACGAGATTCGTTGCAAACTGCCGAAGAACGACGGCTGGCACGCGGCGTTCTGGCTGCAGTCGCCCTCCATCGGCGCGCATCCCGATCCGAAATATTGCGGCGTCGAATGCGATATCATGGAAAATTACCGACAACACACCGAAGGCATGATCGGGTGCGGAAACGGCTGGGGCGGTTACGGCAAAGAAAACAAGTG
>CAZTDL010000595.1:0-3223 GCA_964612775.1 uncultured Lentisphaeraceae bacterium | reverse complement strand
AAAGGGTTCTTCGCCTTGCGTGCCAAGCGGCCTGAAGGACCTTTCACCGCCACACGGATCAGCCCCCATACGGGGTTTATGGCGCGTCAGCCCTTGCCGTTGCGGCAGCGTCGCCGCTGGGTTCAACCCTTTCAGCGCCGCGCGGAAGCCCCGAATCAGCCGGGTGTGATGCTCTCCGACGACGATGGCGCAACGTGGCGCGAAGTGCTGCTGCCCAGTCCTCCGCCGCATAAGATCGAATGGCCGCATAAGGGTCTCCGGTGGCAGAACTACGGTTGCGAACCGTCGGTGGTCGAACTTTCAAGCGGACGTCTGTGGAGGTTGATCCGCACTTCGCAGGACTGTCACTACGAATCGTTTTCCGACGATGCGGGCGAAACGTGGAGTACGCCCGTGCCGTCACGCTTCTATGCCACGATCACGATGCCGCTTTTGTTCCACATGAATGACGGCCGAATCTTGGCGGTCTGGAATAACACGACGCCGTTGCCTGAACTTGACCACAACGCCCAGCCGGGGCTCAACAAATCCGAGATCAACGGTTCCTCTGAAGACTTTTTCACCAACCGCGACGCGCTGCACGCCGCAGTCTCAACGGATGACGGCCAGACGTGGCGGGGTTTTCGCGAGCTGTATTTAAACGAGCGCCGCAATGACGCCGACTTTCGCAGCAGCGACGGCAACGCGGCTTCGCTGGACAAGAGCATCCATCAGTCCCAGGCGCTTGAATTGCCCGAGGGCAAAATCCTGCTCGCGTTCGGGCAGCATCCGCTCTGCCGCAAACTGATCGTCTTCGATCCCGACTGGCTTCTTGAAAATAAGAGGGAAGACAATTTTACCGCGGGCCTAGCCGGATGGTCGGTGCAGCAGTATCTGAAAAGCGTGCCCGGAAATTTTCGCGGCGTGAGCGGGCACTGCGCCTACAACCGCCGCCCCGGCGCGACGCTGGTGCCGCATCCGGACGGCAAGCCGAGCGAGGTTCTGCAAGTGGCGTGTCATCCCGATTCTCGCCTGCTAAGCGAGCCCGAGGGCGCGGTCTGGAACTTTCCGGCATGGCCGTGCGGCCGTCTCACGTTGCGTCTGCGGCAGCCGAAAGGCTCGCAGGGCATTCAAATTTGCTTGGTCGACCGCTGGTTCAATCCGACCGATCCGGTGGTGGCGCATTTCGCGCAGCATGTGCTGAAATCCGACGCGTGGGGCGCGATCAACGGCGTGCCGGGCTTGAAGCCGGACGTGTGGGCCGATCTTGAAATTCGCTGGGACGAGAAGGCCGCGCGGTTTCGTGCGGACGACGGCGCGTGGCACGAGTTGCCGCGCGTTTTCCCGACGCGCAACGGTATCTGTTATCTGCACATCCAAAGCGCGGCGACGGGGGGTGATCCGTGTGGGGTTTACATCGAAACCGTGTCCGCTTCTGCCGAAGAAAAGAGGGCCGGGAAATGAGCGGGAGTGACACTGTGAAAGAACAGAGGAAAGCAACGCGTCGCGGTTTTTTGAAACAGACGGCTGCCGCGGCGTCCTTTTTCTCGATTGTGCCGCGGCATGTGCTGGGCGGGCCCGGTTTCGTCGCGCCCAGCGAGAAGGTGAACGTCGCGATCATCGGCGCGGGCGGGATGGGCATGCGGAATGTCCAAAGTCTCCTGAATGAACCCGAGGCTCGGATCGTCGCGGTCTGCGATGTCGCTGAAGAAACGGACTTGACGGCCTATTGGTACCGGTGTCATGCCGGACGCAAGCCGGGGAAGGCGCTCATCGAAGACCACTGTTCCAAGATGTCGCCGAACTACCGTTGCGCCGAATATGAAGACTTCCGCCTCATGCTTGAAAAGGAGAAGGGCATCGACGCCGTTCTCTGCGCGACGCCGGATCACTCGCATGCCTTTATCACGATCACGGCGATGCGGCTGGGCAAGCACGTTTATTGCGAGAAGCCGCTCGCCCACAACATCTGGGAAACCCGCTTGATTGCAAAAGGCGCCAAAGAAACCGGCGTCGCCACGCAGATGGGCAATCACGGGCATTCGAGTTCCGGCATGCGCATGACGTGCGAATGGGTGTGGGACGGCGCGATCGGCCCCGTGCGCGAGGTTCACGCTTGGAGCCCGTCTCGACACTGGCGGAAAGAGCCGGGGAGGCCGGTGGAGACGCCGCCCGTGCCTGCGGGTTTCAATTGGGACATGTGGCTCGGACCGCGCGAGTTCCGCCCGTACCACCCCGCCTATGCGCCGTATATTTGGCGCGATTGGTGGGCGTTCGGAACCGGGTCGCTCGGAAACCTCGCCTGCCACAACATCGATGCGGCCGTCTGGGCGCTGAAACTGGAACAGCCGGACAGCGTGGAAGGCGTCACGACCGGCGGGTGCGACAGCGAGGTGTCGGCGTACGGCGGATTCTACACGTATCACTTCGGGCCGCGCGGCGACATGCCCGCCGTGAAGATGACGTGGTACGACGGCGGTCTCCGCCCGCCGGTTCCGGAAGGGATCGACTCGGACGACCCGCGTCAGCGTTTGGGCGACAACAATGAAGGGCTGTTGCTGGTCGGCGACAAAGGGTGGATCACCTGTCCGTCTTACGGCGGCGCTCCTCGGCTGTTGCCGCTCGAGTTGCACAAGGCGTACAAGAGGCCTTCGCCGACCTTGCCCCGGGTCAAGGGGCATCACGCCGACTGGCTCTCGGCGTGCAAGGGCGGGCCGGCGGCCAGCGCGAACTTCGAATACAGCGCGCGCCTGACAGAAGTGGCGTTGCTGGGAAACGTCGCCTTGCGCGTCGGAAAAAAATCAAATGGGACGCCGCCAATATGAAGGCGGCGAATGCGCCGGAAGCGGATGCCTTTATCAAGGAAAGTTGCCGTAAGGGCTGGGAGTTGGCGTAGAAGGAAGAAGTCTTGATGGCGCTAACATCGGCGCACGTGTTCTTGTTTCTGGCCAATCGGCAGAGTGGAACAGGGGGGGCGAAGCCGTATCGGGGTACCGCTTATCTTGGCGCCGTTTGCGCTTGGTTGTGAGCCTTTTGCGCCAAAGGCTTGGCTTGCTTAATGTCTATGCAGGTTTTTTCACGGTCTCGGGATTTGTCCTTGAGAAGATACGGTGTTCTGGTCTACAAATGCGATGTGATGCTGATATCGCGTCGGAAAAGGGAGGGTTGATGAAACGCACGTGTTGGCTGGCGGGGGTGTTGGCGGTTGTTTTGGCGCAGGCTGAGCCGGTGAAGCTGATCTTCG
>CAZTDL010000594.1:0-3225 GCA_964612775.1 uncultured Lentisphaeraceae bacterium | reverse complement strand
CGCCGGCTGGGGAGGAAAGTGCGTGCCCCATACGGCGTGTCTCCATTGGTTTCCCTGATGTGCGGCAGAATCGAGCCACCCCGACGCCAACAGTCGCACAGCATCGTCAAAACTTTCCGCCGCGTTCGGCAACGGCGGCAGTCCCATGCGCGACACGTACGCGCCGACCGCCTCGGTCACGGCACGGCCATTGCCGCCGCTCAACGCCGCCGAACAAACATAGGCCGTGTTGGCTGCCAAACGGATGCCGCCGTACACGGCGAAGTCGCTCTCAAACCGCGCCTCGCCTACCGCCGGAGACCAAAGCCCCAGCACATGCCCGCCTGAATGAAACACACGATCAGGCGAATCGAACAGCGGCGAAACGGGAATTTCACCCGCCTGCCACGCAACGGAAAACCACTGGCCGCCGGCCGCCAACGCCATCATCGGATAACACACCTTATATGAGTCCACGATCCGTCTGTTGGCCGCGTCGCCGCGAATCTCTTTCTCGTTGCTGGAGGGTTCATCCTCCAGATACTCCACGCCGGGCAACAGCGCCTGCGTCTTGTGTCCGCCGAACGAACCCACGCCCGCAAAAAGCGTCAGCCACGGCAGATGGACCACCTCGCGAGGCTCACTCACTTTTAGAGAGGTTTCGATGCGAACCGTTTCTTTATCGGCGACAAAACGCCGCGACACCTGCCACACCGCCCCTCCCTCATCGCGGATCATGGCGCGAACGGCAAAACCATCCTCCGTCTTTTCGGAAACGGTTTCAGCCGACGAAAAAGGGATCGATATGACCTTCTTTTCCGCCACATATGCCAGCGATTCCGACGGGTTGGACTCGGCCATCTTCTGTCCGTCCACGAAGCAAACGAACGCGTTCCATCGCTTGGGGTCGTGTGCCACGGCGACGTTTCCCGCCGCCACACGCCGCGCGTCTTCACGCAACGCCACGGCGACTGGTTTTTCAAATGCCGGCGCGGCCAGGGAAACCATCGGAAGCGCGCGTAGCGCGTAAAAGATGACACGCCCCGTACGTCCCGGCGGATCGATACGAAAGCGCAACCTCTCGCCTGCCGCAGGGATGAATCCTTTGTAAACGGAAGTCCCCGGCATACGGTTTAAACGGACCGCCGCATCTTCTGTGAACCCCTTGCCTGGCGGCGCGTAAAACAACTGGAAAGCACCCTTCGTATCGGAAACGGCTTCCAGCGTAAGCGCCAGCTTTTGCGCTTCGCCAAATCCGGGCACCGCAACCGCAGGCCCCTCAATCCAAGGATCCTCTTCCCCTGTCAACGCGACGGAAAAACCAGTTGATTGACAGGCGTCCTTTGTGTGCGGATTTCCGTGCCAACCATGGCCGTCTTTCGAGAAATCAAACAGCATCGCAGGTTCAGACGCCGAACACGTTACAGCAAACACCCCCAAGAACATCAACAACTTGCGCATAACAAACGTCCCTGAAAAAACAGGCAGGTGTTGACCTGCCCGATTTCCCTTCCGCCGCAGCCGCGGCGGCCCCCCTTCATTCCGCCGGTTGCCCTGGCGCACGGAATTCACCCCGACACCCCATGCGCATCCGTTCATGAAGGCAACGCTCACGTCTTTTTCCGTTCCAGAACCATTGCCGTACGGCAGGGCAAATACACCTTGATAATAGAGCACTTTTCGTTACCGCGCATTTCCGAAAGCAGCTCAAATGTCTGCGCGGGCTTAATCCGGGCATGACCGCCGAAACGCTCCTCGTCACTATCCAAGAGCAAGCGATAATCACCGGGAGGAACAATCACAGAATAGTCTGCAACGGACTCCGAACTGTGGAAATTAAACAGAAAAACCAATGACCCCCGCTCGAACACAAGAACTTTATTCCTATCGGAAACGAACAGCCGTCGGGGAACGGTACCCTCCAACGCGCCCGAGTTCGTTATGAGGCGAATAATCGCCTCGTCAAACTCGCCTAAGCACCAATACATCAGATCCGGGTTATCACGCAAGGACCACTGACGACGCGCATAATGATAGGAGAAACTGTTTCCTTCACGCGGAAAATCAATCCATTCCGGATGGCCGAACTCGTTGCCCATAAAGTTCAGATAACCGTGCCCCGCCGAAGCCAGCGTAGCCAAACGCGCCAACTTATGCAGAGCCACGCCACGTTCCGTTTTCAGATTTCCAACCGCGCGCGACATGGTGTCGTAGACCGCGGAATCGACAAGCTGGAAAAACAGGGTCTTGCCGCCGACAAGCGCCTGATCATGACTTTCCACATAATTAATGGTCTGTTCGTCCGCACGACGGTTGGTCAGTTCATGCCACAGATAACCGATGCTCCAATCCTCGTCCCTCACGTCGCGAACCAGACGGAACCAGCACTCGGGCACGCCCATGGCCATACGGTAATCGAACCCGGCGCCGGAATCGGTCAACGGCGCGGCAATGCCCGGCATGCCGCTCACATCCTCCGCGATCGTGATGGCATCAGGCCGAACCTCATGAATGACACGATTGGCAAGATTGCAGTAGACCCACGCGTCTTCATCCACCGTTGTGTCGAAATACTGATTGTAGTCGATGAAATTCACACCCAGACCATGATGCAAATAGAGCATACTGGTGACGCCGTCGAAGCGATACCCGTCAAAATGAAACTCATCCAGCCAGAAACGGCAGTTGGACAGCAGGAAATGCAGCACATCGGTTTTGCCGTAATCGAAACACCGCGAGTCCCACGCCTCATGCCAGCCCCGCAAACCATCGTGAAAATACTGGTAAGGGGTTCCGTCGAACAGCGAAAGCCCCTCGCGTTCATTCTTCACGGCATGGGAATGGACAATGTCCATGATTACGGCCAGGCCGGCCTCGTGCGCCGCGTCCACAAGAGCCTTAAGATCCTCCGGTGTGCCGAACCGCGACGAACATGCGAAGAAACTCGACACGTGATATCCGAACGAGCCGTAATACGGATGCTCCATCACCGCCATCAGCTGAATCGTGTTATAGCCCGCTTGAACGATACGGGGTAAAATCTTCTCGCGAAACTCGGCATAGGTCCCGACGCTCTGCTTCTCCTGAGCCATTCCCACATGCGTCTCGTAAATCAGAGGCACACGGTTCGGCACTTTGAAATCCTTTACGCGCCACCGATAGGGTTCCGGATTCCAAATCTGAGCGGCAAAAAGCAAAGTCGAGGGATCTTGGATCACACGCCTGGCGTAGGCCGGTATCCGCTCA
>CAZTDL010000593.1:0-3241 GCA_964612775.1 uncultured Lentisphaeraceae bacterium | reverse complement strand
GTTCTGGCGCGGGGCGGTTTCGGCGGCGATGATTCCTTTGTTAAACGGGGGCGTCGTCCCTGATGCGGTTGAAAAGGAGGTCTCGGCCACGAACGGCGACATCGCGTTCACGAACGCCTATGCTGTGAATCCGGCGGGACGTATCTTCGGCGAAACCGCCGCCAATTTCTATACGATTGGGCAAGGAAAGGCGATGTCCGATACTTTGGATGCGGACCCCGTGAATATTTTTTGGCGATCGCGCCATTTGCAGTTTCTCTATACGACGAACGATCTGGCCGCCATGGTGTGCGCCGGCGCCGGGCGCGTGACTGTGAGCCGTTTTTGTCTTTCCGGAAAGAAGAATCGGAACGAAGGAGGATCAAATGGGAAGAACGTTGTCGCGACGCTCGTTTGTGAAAAAGGGGTTGACCGCTGCGGCGGTGTCGGCGTTGCCGGGGTCGGCAAGAACGCAACAGACCTCTCAAAGGCTGATGTGGGGCGCGCTTTTGCATATGGGCACGAACATGTGGTCGGATGTCCCGGTAACCTCGTGGGGCCCTTTCAAGGGTGATCAGCTTAAATTGGTGTGCCAGGCGGATCACTTGCGTTTTGACGAGACCGTTTGGCAGGCGCTGACGGCCCGGATGAAGACCGCCGGCCTGAATCAGGTGGTGATTGATCTTGGCGAGGCGTTGCAATATGAAAGCCACCCCGAGCTTTCGGTGGACGGGGCATGGTCAATTGAGCGTTTCCGTAAAGAACTGGCGCGTCTGCGGGCCCTGGGGCTGGAACCGGTTCCCAAGCTGAATTTCTCCACCGCGCACGACACGTGGCTCAAGGAATACGGTCGTCAGGTCTCCACCCCGGTTTACTACAAAGTGTGTGCGGATATGATTCGCGAGGTGTGCGACATCTTCGATCAACCCCGTTTCTTCCATCTCGGATACGACGAGGAGACGGCTGCGCATCAGGCGAAGTACGGTTATGCGGTGGTTCGGCAAGGCGAGCTATGGTGGCACGACTTTCTGTTCTTCGTAAAGCAGGTTGAGTCCCGGGGCGTAAGGCCGTGGATCTGGTCCGACTTCTATTGGAACCATCCCGGGGAATTTTTGAGCCGCATGCCGAAGTCCGTGTTGCAAAGCAATTGGTACTACGGCGCCGATTTTGAGCCGGAAAAGCAGAAATATGTGAAAGCCTATTTGGATCTCGACAAGGCGGGCTTTGAACAAGTGCCGACGGGGTCGAACTGGAGCAGCGACGTAAATTTCAAAGGCACCGTCGAGTTCTGCGAAAAGAACCTCGCGCCGGAGCGCCTGAAAGGTTATCTCATGGCGCCGTGGTTCTTCACCTTGTCCGAATGGCGGGAAAAGAACCTGCAGGCGATCGGGCAGGTCGAGGCGATGATCAAACGTTAAGCGTTGGCTTAGGAAAACGCTTGCGGCGGCACGCCGTGCCGCCGACACGGGCTCGCGAACGGTTTTTATTTCAACGCTACGTTCAGCGGCTCGGACCACCGTTCGCGATTGCGGAAACGAGCGATTGACGAATACCCCGCCTCGCGTAAATGCGAGAGACCGCGTCCGAATTCAAACAGGAGATGTTCCGGCCTGTGCGCGTCCGCCGACAGGGTGACGGGGATTTCTCTTGCGCGGCACCGCTTCAGAAGCCCGACCGACGGGTAGCCGTCCGCGCAGGGTTTTCCGAATCCGGCGGTGTTCAATTCCACCGTCATGTCGCTCGCCTTGAGCGCGTCAAGGGCCTCGTCGATCAACGGACTCAGATCGGACCTCGGAGCGAATCCGAACTTCTTCGGCAGATCCAGGTGCCCTGCGATGTCGAAGAGTCCGCTTTCCGCCATTTCGCGGACGAGGCGCCAATACGAGGCATAAACGTCGTCGATTTCCTCCTGCGTTTTAGACGTCCAGAAGGAGGCATCGATATCAAACGCCTGTGTTCCGACATGATGAATCGAGCCGATCCTGAAATCCAGCGGGAGCCCGTCCGCATACGGCGCAAGGGCGGCAAGGCCTTGCGCGAACCAGTCGAACTCGATTCCCGCAACGACCTCTATGCCGCCGGTTATCTGCAACGCTTGGAGGGCCGCAAGATAATCGGCAACGTTGGACGGCGTCAAAGAACCCTCGGGGACGGAGCCGTCCGGATAGATGCAGAAATGGTCGGATAGACCCAAAATCTCCACGCCGATCCGGCCGGCGCGGGTATGGATATCGGCCGGCGTGGAGAGCCCGTCGCTCCACACGGAGTGGTTATGGAAGGTCGCGATCATGGCGTTAGCGGAGAACGGCAGCCCATACGAGTGGTGAAACGGGCCTCACTATAAAACATCGCGGGTTTGCTGAAAAGGCGTTTGTGCGGCGGTTTGCGCATGCACGCGGCGTTTGAGTCGCCGCGCATCAAAAAAGTCCTAGCCCGAAGAGGCGGTGACCTCTGCGAAGGCCGTCTCGATTCCGTACCGCAAAAACCGCGGTGATACGTGCGCGCCAAAGAGGCGTTCCGAAGCGGTGGGCCGAGGCGTCTCGCCGGCCCGCGTGTTTTTTTAAAAAACGCTCTTGCGCGTTACCGGCAAGCTGTGGTAACTTACCTGTCCATTTATTTCCAATTGGGAAGGAAACGTATTCGATGCCGACGATCAACCAGTTAGTGCGCAAGGGACGTACCCCGCTGCGTAAGAAAAGCAAATCGCCCGCGCTCAAGGCCTGTCCTCAGCGTCGCGGTGTCTGTCTTGTAGTGAAGACGCTGACTCCTAAGAAGCCGAACTCGGCGTTGCGTAAGGTCGCTCGTGTCCGTTTGACGACGGGTTATGAAGTGACGGCCTATATTCCGGGCGAGGGTCATAACCTTCAGGAGCACAGCGTCGTGCTGGTTGGCGGCGGTCGTGTGAAGGATCTTCCCGGTGTCCGTTACCACATCGTCCGCGGCTGTCTCGACAGCTTGGGCGTGGCCGGTCGTAACCGCAGCCGTTCGAAGTACGGCATGAAACGTCAGAAGAAGGCGGAGAAATAAATCATGGCAAGACGGCGTAGAGCAGTAAAGCGCGTGCAAGCCGCTGATCCGAAATTCAACAGCGAGCTGGTGGCCCGTGTGGTGCGCGCACTCATGAAGAGCGGCAAGAAGACCACGGCCGAGCGCATCGTGTACGGTGCGATCGAAGAGCTTAAAGAGAAGACCGGCAAGGATCCGATCGAAGTGATGGACATCGCCATCGCGAATATGAAGCCGAAAGTGGAAGTCAAATCCC
>CAZTDL010000592.1:0-3258 GCA_964612775.1 uncultured Lentisphaeraceae bacterium | reverse complement strand
CCAATTCAGGCGCATAACTGTGCAACTCCGGAGTCAGAGCGATACCGAGCAGCTCGTGCGTCAGCCGGAGAACGAAAGGAAGGCCGAGCCCCGTTTTCCAGCGTGAGCTTGCGTCGTTCAACGCGCGGGGTGACAGATCATCCCCGTGTTTTTGGACGACCAGCGCAATGTCTACGTAACTGCGGAGAGGCACGGCGAACCGATGGTGCAACATGTGGTGCACAAGGTGCGCGAGTTGGTCGGCCGGCCGGAGCGCCTTAACGGGATGTCCTCGGTAGTCGGCCGCAGTTGTGTTTTGCCAGATGGCCGTGATATCCGGTCTCGGTATGCTCGGGATCATGTCAGAAGCAACATGCCAATGCAGTTCTACGAGTTTCGTCTGGTCGGGGTGAACATAGACTTGGTCGTAAGCGAGAGGATTGTGGAGGGTCTTTCGTGCCGCGGCGTATCCCAAGTTCAGGAGTAGCCGATGGCAGGCATCGCAATCCGTCTCACGGATCAGCAAATCCAGATCGCTCATCGTTCGCATCGCCGGATCATCGTATACGGTTTCACCGAGCCAGGCTCCTTTCATGACGACCACATCGATATGTTCGGCCTCAAACGATGACAAAATGCCGGATATTTGTCGCTGTCTCAACAGGGTTTGCGTCAACGCTTCAAGAAAAAGGGTTCGCCAAGCGACGGTTGCTTCGGAATCCTTCGCTTTAGACGAGAAATGCTCCGCATAATGTTTCGCCAGCCAGGGGTACAGATAGGCGTATACGCCCTGTTCGCGCGCAAGTTTGAACAAGACGGGCCACTCGGCGGCATTCACAAAGCGATCAGGGGGCAGGACGTTGATACTGCTTCGAAGCATGGAAATCAGTGCGCGGTAATCAGTCGCTATGTCGGTGTCTATGTTCACTGAAATGTTTGCCAGATGTCTTGGAGGCGGCGGATGGCGTCTAACGGAACGGAGGCGAGGCAGACGGAACGCACGACGGAGTAGTTGATGGCTCCGGCGCGCAACACGTCGGAGAGGTTTTTCTCGTTGATGCCTCCGATCGCGACGGTCGTGAATGCGGCTGTTCGGATGATGTGACCGGCTTGTTCAGGGCCAAGCACAGGGTCTGGAATATCCTTCGTGGGCGTTGCGAAGACAGGTCCGACGCCGCAGTAATCGGGCGAAACGCTGACCGCACGACGCGCCTGCTCAGGTGTATGTGTCGAAAGGCCGAATAGACGCAACGAAGGGTAAAGGCGGCGGGCATCGGGAATCGGCATGTCATTTTGTCCCAAATGAACCCCGTCGGCATGGGTTTCCGCGGCGAGGGCGGGATCGTCGTTGACAAGGAACCGCGTGTTGCTGCCGAGGGTGATTGAACGGAGATTCTTGGCCGTTTGCGCGATTTGTTCGCGTGCCGTCTTCTTCATGCGCAGTTGGATATAACGCACATTGGCGGAAACCGCAGCCTCGGCGCAACGTTCATACGATGTGAGCGGATTCGTGATGACCAGATAGAGGCCAAAACGCTCAATCGGCATAGATGTCTTTTCCATGGGCATAGTTTTAACACGAAGGGACGGCAGAGGAAAAGCGGTTTGTGTGGGACGGCCGTTGACAACCCGTATGGAAGCAGGGATAATTCGGGATAAATAGTCATGGGAGATAATGAATGACCTCGTTTAAATTGGTTATGCCGGAGCACATGAATCAGTATGGTGTCCTGTTTGGCGGGAACCTCCTGAAATGGGTCGATGAAATCTCATGGATGGCTGTCAGTTTGGATTATACGGGGTCACGGTTTGTTACCATCGGCATGGACCGCGTGGAATTTAAGAAAGGCGTGAGCGGTGGATCAATCCTTAGGTTCGAAATTGAGCGTCTGCGGATTGGACATACGTCGGTAACGTATGACGCGCATGTCTATCGGCGCGAGTTGCATCAGAGTCAGGAAGACCTGATTTTCAGTACGGACATAACGTTTGTGCGTGTCGATGAAAAGGGCGCGAAAATTCCTGTGGTTTCCTGACGTCTGCGTGATCGGGCTGTTTGTCAGACACAGCCCGTTATGTTATATTGGCCGCACTTTATAAATGGGTTTTGTGATGGATGGGGGACGAATGAGTGATGTGACAGGGCGACAAGATGACGACAAATCGAAGGTGTCTGAGATTGATCCGCTTGAGTTGTCGCACCGGAGACCGGACTGGAGCGCATCGCAGCCCATAACGCGAAGACAGAGGGGGGCTCTGTTGTTCGTGCTGATGCTCGTGATCGTTGCGGGGGCCTGGTCGCCACTGCAAACGGGACGCTGTCTGATCGCTCTTTGTACCCTCTATTATGTCGTCAGTACGCTTTATAAATTCGCGGTCATCCGCGCCTCGATTTCGCCATCGGCCATCCTGCGGTTTTCTCCGGACGAAATTGCCGCTCAAGCGCCGCGCGAGTGGCCACTTTTTTCGATTCTCGTGCCCATGTACAAAGAGCCGGAAACGCTGAAGCAAATGGTGGAGTCTCTCGCCGCCATGGATTATCCTGCGGACCGGAAAGATGTTCAGATCCTCCTCGAAGCGGATGATGCCGCCACGTTGAATGCTGCGCGGTCGATGTCTATGCCTTCCGGTTTTCGCGTCACTGAAATACCCGAGTCGTTTCCACGTACTAAGCCTAAGGCGTGTAACATCGGACTGCATTTGGCACGTGGCGAATATCTGGTGATTTATGACGCGGAAGATCTGCCGGAGAAGGACCAACTTAAGAAGGCCGTAATGGCCTTTGAATCATCGCCCGCGAATGTCGCATGCGTGCAGTCGCGACTCAACTATTATAACCCGCGTCAAAACGTTTTGACGCGCTGGTTTACCGCCGAGTATTCCGCGTGGTTTGATCTGCAATTGCCGGGTTTGGCTGCGCTGGGGGCCGTGATCCCGCTGGGGGGGACATCAAACCACTTCAAGACACGGATTCTGCAGGAACTGATGGGATGGGACGCCTACAATGTGACGGAGGATTGCGATCTGGGCGTGCGATTGGGGCGTGCGGGTTACGCCACTCGGATGCTTGAAACAACGACGTGGGAGGAGGCGTGCAGCGTTTTGAGGTTTTGGATCAAGCAGCGCACGCGCTGGCAAAAGGGATATATCCAAACGTGGTTCGTCCATATGCGGCAGCCGTGTAAACTCATGCGGGAGCTTGGTTTTGTCAATTTTCTGCATTATCAGTTGCTCGTGGGCGGCGGCGTTTTTTCAGTGTTGATCAACCCTGTGTTTTGG
>CAZTDL010000591.1:0-3259 GCA_964612775.1 uncultured Lentisphaeraceae bacterium | reverse complement strand
AGGGAGGGGATTTAGGCGAGCTTGCGGAAAATGCGGATGACATCGGTAAGGCGGCGAAGGCGTTTAAAGTGCTCGACCTCGCGCTGAAGGTCATCAAGTTTGGCAATCTCTCCAAGGAAACCGTGCAGGCGTGGTATGCCGGAGACAGGCCGGGTTTCATAAAAGCTTTCAACGCGGAGGTTCTGGAGGCGGTTAAGCTGGTGGCGGGGCTGGGCGGGGGCGTTGCGGGGGGCGCTGCGGCCGGTGCGCTTTTGGGGTCAGTGGTGCCGGGAGCGGGGACGGTTCTCGGAGCCGTTGTCGGAGCTGCCGGCGGCCTCGTTGGAGGGGCCATCGCGGAATGGGCCACAGAAGAGATGTACGAGAAGTATCTCGAACAATACGTCGAACGTGAGGCGGGCGAACTGTATGACAAATATCGTCAGAATCAAAGTGGCGGGCAGTCCCCGTTACCTTCGGGAGACGACACCTTGGTCCCCGTCACGCCGGGAGAAGGCACCCGCACGAAAACGGTGCCGCGTTTCGATCCTCTGGAAATATGATTCTCATAATCACGCACTCCTTAATTCTTAGGGCACACGCTTATGTCAGACAATAACAATCCGGATAAATCTTTTCTCGTTCTCTTTCTCGGCCCCGTTAGCGCGTATCTTGCGGACGATGACGTGTCCGAAATCCTAATCAACGGCCCTAGCCAGATTTATGTTGAGCGCCGGGGAAAGCTGGAGCGCACAGAGGCGAAGTTCGTCAGCGAACCGGCCCTCAAAGCCGCCGCGGTGAACATCGCTAAATCTGTTGGACGGCTGCTGAATGAGGACAATCCGCGTCTGGATGCGCGGCTGCCGGATGGTTCGCGCGTTCACGCGGTGATCCCGCCTCTGGCGCGGTGCGGAACGGTGATCGCCATCCGCAAATTCAAGCGCGATACGCTTACGATGGAAAAGCTGCAGGCGTTCGGCAGCGTCTCCCCCGAAGTGGTGATGTTGCTCCGGGCGCTTGTGCTGTTACACAAAAACGTCATCGTTTCCGGCGGCACGTCATCGGGAAAGACATCCGTGCTCAATGCGCTTTCCTCCTTCATTCCGAACGATGAGCGCGTGTTGGTGATCGAGGATGCGAGCGAATTGCAGTTGCAGCAGGAGCATGTTGTTCCTTTTGAAACGCGCAAGCCCGATAAAAATGGTAATGGCGAGGTGACCATCCGCGATCTGATCAACTCGTCGCTCCGTCTGCGTCCTGACAGGTTGGTGATCGGCGAGATCCGGGGCGGTGAGGCGCTTGATCTCTTGCAGGCGCTCAACACGGGACATGCCGGCAGTATGTCCACCATCCACGCTAACACGCCGTCCGACACGCTCTTCCGTCTGGAGACATGTGCGCTTCTGAGCGGTTTCGACATTCCGCTTGCGGCGCTACGTGCGCAGGTCGCTACGGCCATCGACGCGGTTGTTCAGACCGCGCGCCTTTCGGACGGTTCACGCAAGGTCGTTTCCATTTCCGAAGTGTTGCCGCTTCAGGCCGGCGAATACCGTCTCAATGAACTCCTCGCGTGGCAGACGGATCGCATCCTGCCGGACGGGACGATGGAAGGGAAACATGTCTTGAAGGCTCCTCCTGTCTTTACGGAGCAAGCGGCAATCGCCAAAGTCGAGCTGCCCGGACGAAAAGAATGACTTGTGCAAGAGTGGATGTCCGGCGGAAGCGGGCCCGGCGGCGAAGGCCCGTTCAGCGAGGACGGCGCAATTCTTTTAGGTGGTTTTGAAGAACACGCGAGAACGGCTGGGAGGGGAAAGGGACAGCGTCGGATTATTTCGCGATGGCTTCGTACCAGAGCGTCCGCTGTTCCGGGCCGATCATGATCACGGTGCTGTCGCCGGGACCCGCTTCGCCGGCGAGCGTGGCTTTGCGTTGACCGCGCTCATCCAACGCCCATATCTCCACGGAGTTCACGGGGAAGGGCAGCGTGATTCGCGCAGGCACCCCTTCGATCAACGTCGGCGCTTCCCCCCAGTCCCGCCCGACCGTGCTGTGCTCTGGATTTTTCCATCCCATGCGCGTGTTCTCGGCAAGCCCCGTCGCCGTCACCAGCATTCTGCACGGCGGTTTCGAAAAATCGCCCTCCATCGCTGTCACGGTGATCGCGCTCCAACCCGCTTGGCGCGAGGCGCCCGGTTCGATGACCACGCTTCCCAACCCGAAACGCTTGCCGCCGCCGAACCCGATCACCGCCTTGCTTCGTGCCGCATCGACCGTGACCACGCCGCGTTCTTTCCGGCTCCTATCCCACACCAGTTCGCCGGTATCCGAAACGAAGCGTTCATCCTCCGCCTTTGCCAGAGCAGGCGTCCGTATGCCGCCGGGCGACTGCCGTCCGTCCGTCGCGAGGGCCACGCGGTGTATCAGAGCCGTCTCGCGCGGCATTCCCGCGTCGCCGGCGTCCACCAGTTGCCACGCGTGGCTGCCGCGCAGCCGGTCAATCTCCTGTTCTTTCGTCAGTTCCGCTAAGGCCGTCTCGCGCGCCGGCGATACGTCGCCGCGCAGATAGAGAGCCGCCGCCGGGATCAGCGTCGCCATCATCGTCGGATGCTGGCAGATGGTGAAATAGTTTCGGAAACAACGCTCATCCCAGTTGGTGGTGTGCGCATAGCGCGAGGCGGAAACGTAATCCCAATCTTGCAGCGATGCGTACGCCGCACGCAGCAGATGCCCCTCGCTGATATAGGTGTTCGGCGCGGGGTGGCCGTACTCGGTCACACAGAACGGCTTGCCGTGCACACGCCGGAGCGCCAGCCCCGCAATCAGCCCGCCGCGGTCGTTCACCATCGAAAAATTGTTTACGGTCCAGTTGTCTATGTCCCACGGTCGTCCGGGAAAGACGGGGTGCTGCCAGTAGGCGTGCGAGTCGACCGCGTCCAGCTCAGCCATCAGGTTCGGCGTGCTGCAGCCGACGGCGGTTCCGATAATCAGCGCCCGTACGCATAGATCGCGCTTCAGATAGTCGCGCATCGTCCGCCAATACCGCTCCTCGGTTTCCCACAGGAAACGAATCCAGTCGCGTTGCGCAGCGGCCGTACGTTTCGCGAACTGCGCCGCGGTCCACGCGGATAAGCCGCTGTTTTCGGGCCGTTCGTTCGCGTCCAACCCCATCACGCCGCCGGGCCGCAGCGAGACGGCCGCCAGCGTGTACGTGCCCGTTTTTGCAGGGGGATCAAAGATGATGCGCGCGTTTGCGTCGTCCTCGCTGCCGGTCCACATCGCCTCG
>CAZTDL010000590.1:0-3267 GCA_964612775.1 uncultured Lentisphaeraceae bacterium | reverse complement strand
CGTCTCAAGCCCCGATGCCGATACGCCTGCGGCAGCGGCAAGTAACGCCGACATAAAAATTACTCTCATAGCACTTTCCTTGCGTTCACAGTCTGCGACCTGCGGATATCCTATCCTGTTTGAGCTATCGGCCACTACTTTATTGAGATTATTGTTCCCGTCGGCGAGGACAGATACAACCGTTTGTGGACCGAATCGTTGATCACCCTTGTCGCACCGCATCCGCCAAGGATATTCCATGTCACGCCGTTATCCGTCAGCGTGCCCGTGTAGCGCATCAGCACGCCGTGCGGCGCGGGGTTGTCGCCTGCAGCGTTGACGGCCACCGTCATCGTCCCCTGCGGCAGCGTCAGGTTGCCAATCGTTGCCGCGCCGGACAAGCCCTCCGCCGTATACTCCCACTCATACACGCCGCCGGGCTCAAACGTCAACGCGCTCACCGTCAGCGCTTCGGCGGCCGTTGTGCGGAGTACGCCGTTCGTTCCGACAACCAGTACTCCGCTCACGTTTCCAAGGCCGCCGAACACCTGCGACGGGCGCACGCGCGTACCGACTTCCGCCGTCTGGAACGTCGCTCCGGACTCAATCCGGACATCCGGACTAGCAAAACACCCCTGAGCCTGCTGGTCATCCGTCAGGAACCCGGCCGTTTCGGCCCCGTACTTTCGAGCCAAGTCCATACCCAAAGCCTGTTGGTCAACCCGATCAAGCGCATTTGTGTAGATGCGAATTTCTGCCAAGTCAACCTGACAACATGAACCGTGCTCACTGGCGCCGAGAATGGTTCTGGTTGCGACGCGAGGTCCGCCTTGCGGCTTGTCATAGCGTGTCGAATAAAAACCGTCGACATTCATCATGACGTTGGACGCGTTCCGCCACGAATAAATAAGCACGTGAGGATCCCCGTCGTTCAGGTTACGGGGCGGTGCCCAAGCGGTAACAGTCTCACTTCCTCCGATACCGGCTCCGGCGCGCCCGCCGGAACAAAGGGCAATACCCCACCAATTGGCGTCATAGTCCTGCCCGATAATACCGCTCTTCGTTCGCCAGTCATCCGCTATTGAGCCAACCCCATCAGCCGAAGTCCGAAGAACCACGGCAACCGTCAGGTTGGAAGAACCTGCGACAGGTGAAGCGCTACCGGTGATCGCCAGCGCGTTGGACAGTCCGTCAAACGAAACAACGCGATAACCGTTCATCGGATTCTCTCCGATATGAGGCGACGTATACCAGGATTTTACGGCACGGGCAACGGTCGAATTGAATTCGATGGCCGTGTTTGTCGCAGCCCATGCCGTTACCGTTGATCCGGCTGCACCGGTTAAACTTTGCGCAACCCATATGGCCCGCGCCTGCGGGAGCGTTGGACTCGATGCTTCCGTCCAAAGCGATGTGGCCGCCATCTTGAGCGTGCCTTCCGCAACGACGGTCCGTCCTGTATAGGTGGCAGCGCTGAGTTCCAGCGTTCCCGCTCCCGACTTGCGCAGGCTGCCGTGTCCGAACAGCGGCTGTGCCATCGTGATCGTATAACCGGTGCCGTTCGTATCCGCCGCGCGAATCGTCACGCCACCGTTATCGTCGCTCAGTCGCGTCCGCGCCCTGTTCGTATAAGATGCGTATGCCCCCAGCGTGCCGCCGGACAGGTTCACGTCGTACCACACCTGGGCCGTGTCCGAAGGCACATTCGGTGCGGTCCTCCCCCACACCTCGTCCGGCCCCATGCCGGCGGAACCGAGCGTCACCTCTCCGCCCTTGAGATCGAACCGGGCATAACCGTTGGTCACATTCCATGTGCTGTCCCGCGTTCGCAGCAGACTTCCCCATGCGAGCTGTAGCGAACGTACAACGCCGCCCTTCACCGTCAAGAAACCTGCGGGAGACGATGAAGCATCTGAATCGTATTCCAATTTTGAAGCCGCCAATTCGATACCGGTAAAGCCGACTGCATTTGCGCGCGTGGCAAAAACAACGCCTCCGTCAACCGTCACCGTTCCAGGATAGGACTCGGAACACGCATCGCCGATGTGCAAGCGACGCACTTCCAGCAGTCCCCCCTTCGCGATCACAGCTCGGTTTGTGTCGCCATTCGGCAGACCGCAACCCGCGTACATCGCGAAGTCGACAAACATATTTCCCTCTGTCTGCGTGATCGTTCCGCCACGCAAATAAAACCAGTTGGCAGCCAAATATCCCCCATCAACAACCACGCTGTTATTCAGCACGCTCACCCGTCCTTGGTAGATCGAAGAACTGCTGACCAAGGGCACGAGCCGTGCGCCGCCTCGCAACGTCACCGTTGCGGGGGCGATACCGGCAAACCCGCCAAAATCGAACTGTCCGTCGTTTGTAACGACGTTATCGGCAAACGTGTCCGACCAATCCGTATTGTAGGGTCGGTTGATATACAGATGCCCGCTCGTCGTTATCGATACGGGCCCCGTCAAGCAAGCGTTCGTTCGCATGTGAACCTCCCCCGCGTCAACCACAAATCCGTCCGGGAACGCGCATTCGCTATAGAAACAAAAACGGCCCCCGCTTGCACCGTTCTTCAACGTTAACTGGCCATTGGCCGTAACCGGCCCCCATTGATAAAAAACGGTGGGAGATGTGGTTCTCCACGTTTGCGAAGTCGTCACTATCAACGGCGCGCGGCACGTCACATAGAACAAATTGGTGGCCGACGCCAAATTGAGGCCTCCTTCACCCAACGTTAACGTTGAACCGTCGTTCGTGATAGTCAGCATAGAGACCGAATTCGTAACGAAAAAGCCATACCATGCCGTGTTGGATCCCAGTCCATACGTCCAATTCCCTGACGCCGCGATCTCTCCGTCCCAAACGGCCACATCGTTCGGTCCCGGCGCAATGCCGCCGACCCAGCTCGCTTCGGAAGACAGTATATCTTGATTATCCGCCTTAGGAATTTCACTTGCCTGCGCAAAAAAAGCACAAAGAAACGCATACGACAATATCCGTTCCGTCATTCGTTCTTTCATCACTTCTCCATTGAGATTGAGAATACGTGAAATCTTAACTCAACTGTGTCTTAATCTTAAGCCTCACCGCGAACATCATCAATCTCGATAATCCGAACTGGATGCTCGATTTTCCGAACTGTCCATGGACCTCTAAAACGCGTATCACCCCGACCGCAGGCGATCACTGACCGAGTATGCGCGCTCGTCCCGAAACAGCCGCTCCACGACGTTTCGACCTGACTTGCAACATTAAATGCACGCAGGCGGAAGAGCGGTGCGATGATTTTCA
>CAZTDL010000589.1:0-3271 GCA_964612775.1 uncultured Lentisphaeraceae bacterium | reverse complement strand
ACCACCTCTTAAGTCTCGGCGCGTGGGGTACGACAACCGTTCTCTCGCCCGCCGCTTTCGTTGTCGCCCACCTCGGGTGATAACCGCTTCGATCATTTTGCGTTATTTTGATAATCATTTTGCGCTAATCTGACTTCCGCAACGGAAGCCGATCTTTTATAGTAAGGGCGTAAAAAGGAATAACAGGGGGCATCAAGCAATGAAAGCGAACGCGTTTTTGTCCGCAGGGGTTTATCGTGTACGGCATCGTTTTTATCGAAACCGCAGCGGAAACGGATGCGGCGGCACGGGCGAATTGCGGTCGCTCTTTTAAGACCAAAGTCCGCCCGGCTCTTCTGGCGTTGCCGCCCGGCACGGGGAACGAGAACACGCCCGATCCGAAGGCCAACCGGCAATACGCGCTGGACCTTTAGGAGAGAAATGAGCAGAAAAAACACGGGACTGAACAGATAATAACAAACGTAGAGGACTGAAAACCATGACGCGTTTCATCACTCGCACCACTTTTTTGCTGGGTGTTTCACTGACCGTTGGACCGGCTTGGGGCATGCCTTCCAAAATTGACTTTTCCTACGCGTTCGCGACGCCCCACCGGGTGACGGCCGGACGTCCCGACGCGAGTGACCGGACGTTGATCGATCTTCAGCCGGGGAACCTGAAGCTGTCGTGGACGTACGAAAACTTATCGATGTCGATCTATCCGCCGCTCACCTTCCGCACGCCCCCGACACTGTGGAAGATTCAGGTCACTCCGCAGCTCGACGGCCAGCCGTTTGCCTCCAGCCGGTGGACACGGCCCGACGGATTTTTGCCGGGCGTGGTCAACCGATACGATAGCGAACAGGGCTCTTTCCGCCTAGAGGCCGTGAGCGGACTGACGGCGGCGCTGATCCGCATCGAGATCGCCAATACCGATTCCAAGCCGCACCAGTTCGTTCTGCGTTGCGACGCGGGTTGGCCGAGCGAAAACCCCGCGTGGGTCGACGTCTCGCAAAACGCGGGCGACAACCTTCAGGCCGGATGGAAAGACCGCGCCGACCGCATTCTGGTTCTCGGCATCGGCGCCGACGCGTATTCATTGCAGGCAGACGGCCTCCCGCCGAACGGGAACACGCTGGTGCTCGTCTGGAACGCAAAGGCCGGCGAGAAGAGCACGGGATGGCTCGTGCGACCCTATTCGGCCTATGCGGACGAATTGCCGGTTTTGCGCACGCACGATTGGGCACATGAAGCGGAGCAGGGCAAGAAAGAGTGGCGCGACCTGTTGGCGCGCGCGAGTCAGCTCAACATTCCCGATGCCGGTGTGGCGAACGCGTATCGCGCGTGTCTCGCGGACTTGTTCATCATGCGCGAGCCGCTCGCGGACGGCCGCATCATCGGCGTCCCCGGCACCGAAGTTTACCGCGCGGGCAATTCGGCCGAACCGCTCATCATCTGCGTGGCGCTGGACCAGAACGGGCTTCACCGCGAATCGGCTGCCGCTTCGTCGGTCTCATTCGACATGCAGTCTCCCGACGGCTGCTGGGCCGACCGGACGGGCTGGATGCACGCCATGTGGTGCGGCTCAGGATTCAAGGCGTGGGCCGCCATGGAACACTATCGCCTGACAGATAATGACCGGTCGTTCCTCAAGAAGGTTTATCCCCGTATGCTGGCCAGTTCGCGCTGGCAGGAACAACAGCGGACCCGATCTCGCAAGACCGCCGACAACGGCGAAAAGCCTCTCGCCTATGGCCTCATGCCGCGCGGTTTCGGCGATTGCGGGCTGAAGAACGACAACGATCTGTACGGCGTCTTTCTCCCGCACAACATCTGGGCCGTGTACGCCGACCGCTGTTCGTGTGAGGCGGCGCAAATCCTCGGAAGGAAAAGGGATGCCGAAGAGCTCAAAAAAATTTACGAAACCGCCCGCACCGATCTGCTCGCCGCGCTCGACCGCGGCGCCATCGCCGGTCCGAACGGCCGCTGGATTCCCGGCGTTCCAGGAAAGGCGTCAGGCAGTTGCTGGGGCGCGCTCAACGTGGTTTCGCCCTGCGGCCTGTTGCCGCCCGAGCACGAACTGGTCACCGGCACGCTACGCAAGATCGAGGCCAACATCAGCAAAGGCGGACAGCCGATTCACACCGGTTGGATGGCCGACGGCGCGTGGGTCGCGATCACGCTCGACAACATCGCCGAGGCCCATTTGGCGCGCGGCAACGGCGATGCGGCGGCGAAATATCTGTGCAGCACGCTCAACCACGGCACACCGCTTTACACGTGGTGCGAGGAACGCGGTCTGGAACCGGGTGCAACGAAAACGTCGGGCGACCGTCAGCACCTGTGGACGCCCGTGGCCGTGGTCCGCGCGATGCGCGATATGATGGTGCTGGAGAAGGACAACGGCTTGGATCTGGCATCGGGGACCGATCGCGACTGGCTCGGCTCCGGCGAGCCGGTCGCGATCGCGAACGCCTGTACGCACTTCGGCACGGTTTCCTATCAGATGCGTTTCGATGCGAAGGCCGCGCGCGTTTCGGGCGATGTCGCATTCGCGAAAAAATCCGCGACTTGGGCCGTCTTGCGCATTCGCTTGCCGAACGGGTTGAAGGTCAAAGCGGTTGACCCGCAATCCAAGGCGACCGTGCTGCCCGACGGTTCGGGTCTCCGCTGGGAGGCGCCTCAAGGATCGGTGCGCTTTCAGGCGACAGTCGGCCTATGAAGGGTCACGCGAAAATAAAGGAGTCAATGATGCGAGTTTTTTCTTTTATCGAGACGATCATGTGCTTCACTGCAGCGGTGGCCTGCGGGGAGGATGTCGCGCCGAAAATCGCCGACACGCTCCAGCCGATCACGCTGAAGCAGTCCGAGCTTTCAGGCGAGATCGGCCGGCGGATCGACGATCTCGTCTATACGAACTTCATGGCGCTTGACGCGGACGGCTTTTTCATCGCGCCGTTCCGGTCGCGTCCTTTCACAAACGGCCACCACTACGTCGGCGTGGGAAAGGTCATCGACGCGGGCAGCCTGTTCGCAGCCTACACGGGCGATCCGAATGTGGCTGAGAGGACGCGCCACTTCATCGACGGCATCCTCGGCACGCGCGACGCCGACGGTTATATCGGCACGTTCAAACCCGAGCCCGACGATCATCAGAACCACTGGAACTGGGCGTTGCATGAACAGGAGTATCTGTTGCTCGGATTGACCCACAACGCGCTTCTCACGCACGATGACAAGACGCTGCAAGATGCGCGGGCACTCGCCAATTACGTGATCCGCACCTTTTCGA
>CAZTDL010000588.1:0-3272 GCA_964612775.1 uncultured Lentisphaeraceae bacterium | reverse complement strand
GGAGAAGCCGTCCTTCTCCCGTCGCGCCGTCCTTGTCGGTGAAATCCTGCCGGATCGTCGACGCATAGCCGTTCGAATCGATCACGAGGCCTTTTTTGCCGAGTTTCGCCTCATCGAACGTTTCGAGCAGAAAAAGACCCGCATCGTTCTGCGTCAGCTTGCCGCCGTCCGCTTCGAACGCCGTCCAGCCCGTGCCGCCGTTACACGTTGAAGACGAACCGCCCATCACGTAGTTTGCGATCAGTTCGCCGCCGTCGAGCGCAAGGCGGCACTTTCGGTCCGTCTTGCCGTTCGAGGTGATCAGGACGCCGGCCAGAGCCGAAATGTTTTTCGATGCGGTCGTGTACGGTGCCACCGTGACCTTGCCGCCCGTCTGACGGATAACGGATTCCTCTGCCGCCGCGCTGTTTTCCGTACACACCGCGAGGCACGACAGCTCCGTCTCGCCGCCGATGAAGTTCATGAAACCCGTGCCGAACGCGATGCCGAACGCGTTCATGTCGGCCGCGACCTTTCCGCCCGCGACCTCCAGCACGCCCGTCGAACCGGCCCCGTAGCCGACGTAACACCGCGTGCCGGTCGCGGAATGAACCTTGAAAAGACCGTTCGAAACGGTGATTCGGCCGTAACCGCCGGCCGTGTCGCCCCCCAGCTTCATGTATGTGTTGAGGTCGTTGACGACGAACTCCGTCTCATCCCCGTCGATGACGAGCAATCCTTTGCCGCCGCCGTCGCCGAGATGAAACGTCGGGTAGTCGAGCACATGCTTGCCGCCCTTGACAAGCAGCGTCCCGTCGGCGTTAGGGCCGCCTGCGCCGATGTTGAATGCCGCGCCGCGCCGGTTCGTGATCGTGCCGGATTCGAAGACGGCTGCGGCGGGACCGACGTACCCGACGGTGAACGTGTTTGTGAAATTGAATATGCCCCCGTCGAAATTCAAAGTCGGCTTTACCGCCGTGGATATATACCGTCCCAAATAGAACTGATAGACCGTCCAATCCGTGTTTTTCGAGGTGATCGTGCCGCAGGCGTCATAAAACGCGCTTTTGCCATTTTTCACCTCGGCATTCGTGACGTTGAGTTCGATCTTATGGGGATTCTGATTCGCGGCCGGTTGTCCGAGCGTCGTCGTGCCGGTGATCTCAAGCGTGGAGTCGACGATGTTCAGAATGTTCGTTGCGACGTAGTCTGCCGTGTTGTTCGCGTCTTTGCCGAACTCGATCATGCCGCTGATGCTGAGCGTAGAGCCGTTCGTCACGTCGACGAAGAGTTCGGTATAAGTCTGTGTGTTGAGGCTGCCGGTGCCGGTGAACGCGAGCGTGGAGCCGCCCGCGACGTCGAACCGGACATGCGACGCGCCGGTCGTCTGAAGCAGATTCACTTTCATCGTGGAAGCGTCGTCCACGCGGAAAAGATCCAGCCGGCTGCCGCTACCGAGATTCAACGATCCTCCGGAGGCGGTCAGCGTCGCCCCGTCCGTTACCTGCACATAATTCGTGCGTCCGTCATGAGAGGTTCCCGTGCCGTTCGGGAAGACGATGTTACCGCGAAGGTCGTGCGTGCCGCCTTCGTAAACGAGTTCCGGACGGATCGGATTGCCCGAGATCGTCATGCTCGGCAGGTCGGACGACGCGCCGTCCGTGAACCGGAGACGCGCTATGCCGTATCCCGTCGTCGTGTTATATGCGCCGGAGTTGAAAAGCGTCGGAGTGGGAAGTGCGCCGCTGGAGGCTCTGGTGATATTTCCGTCGGGCGCGTACGCGTCGAACGTACCGCCGTGTACGGCGAGTTCCACCGTATGTTCGTCGGGCGTCGAGCCCGAAAGAAAACCGTCCGTCTGTTTGAACTGGGCCATCTTGTTCCACCGCGAATCACTTGAATTCGCCAAAGCGAAGAACGTGTTGCCGTTGAACCGGATATGGAGCGCGTTCGCCGGCCAGACGGCGCTTGTCACGGTTTGCGTGGCGAGCAGAATGGACGTGCCGGTCGCGTCGAGCCTCTGCTGTTCGGCCGCTCCGGGATAGAAATCGAACGTAAGGCCGGCGGTCGTCGAATACCCGCCCGACGGCACGGTGACCGTGTAGGCGCCGACGGACGCGCCTGGCGCGATCACGTTGCTGCCGCCCTCCGCGGCCAAACCGCCGTTCCAATGGTTGCTATCGTCGAACGCGCCGCTGTAACTGCCGCCCGCCATCTGCCACGTGCCGCCGAAAGCCGTCCCCGCGCAAAACGCCAGTGCCCACAGGAGGGTGAGAGCAAATTTATGACCCCCCCCCGATTCGACGATTTTGTCCTTTTTCATGCATTCCCCGCTTCGTGTTTCCGGGCATACTGCAACCCGCTTGTCGGTCATAATACTACAAGAGCGGTCGGGTTGTCCTCACTCGAGAATGTTCTTTTAAGTAAAAGAAAAGTGTCTTTTTCGTGAAAACAGGTCATCGATTTGTGTTATTCTTTCGGCCATGAAAACACGTACGAAAACGCGGGAAGTCATTCTCTCCTTCAAACTCGGCAACGCGCCGAGTCTCGAAACGCTTGCGGGAACGCTCGGCTATCTCCGTGCGGGTGCGAACTGGAACGTGCGCCTTTTTACACCGCCGACGAAGCTTTCCGCGGCCGTCGTACGCAACGCGGAAAAGGAAGGCGTCGACGGCATTATCACGGATCATCCGGGCGAAGACGATGTGGCGGACGCGCTGTGCCGAAGCCGGATTCCGCTCGTCGCGGTCGGCGCGACGGACAACCGCGTCCTCAGACGGCGCCGCAACGTGGTGCTCATGGAGATCGATAACCTCGCGGTCGGTCGGCTGGGTGCCCGACACCTCCTGTCGCTCGGTTATTTCCGCTCCTTCGGTTTTCTGCCGGACCCCGTGCCGTCGCGCTGGTCGAAACGTCGGCTCAACGGATTCCAAGGCGAACTGAAGAAGAACGGACGCGGCGGGGCCGCAGTTTTCTCCGCCGCCGCGCCGGAGGGAACGGCGGCCTACAGGCGCGCGTTAACCGCCTGGCTCACCGCACTTCCGAAGCCCTCGGCCGTGATGGCCGCCGCGGATTACCGCGCCGTGGATCTGCTGGAGGCCTGCCGGGAGGCGGAAATCGGCGTGCCGGAGCAAATCGCCGTCTTGGGCGTGGACGACAACGCGGTGCTCTGCGATTCTATGCGCCCGACGCTTTCCAGTATCGCGCCTGACTTCAGAAAGGAAGGTTACGAAGCGGCGGCCGCGCTTGATCGCGCGTGCGTGCGCTTCCTGTGCGGCCTTTCGCTCGGCGCG
>CAZTDL010000587.1:0-3274 GCA_964612775.1 uncultured Lentisphaeraceae bacterium | reverse complement strand
CCCGTCTTTCCGACAGTCTGCCGGAATCCTCGGACACGCGGCTGCCACGTGCGGCCGCCATCCTCAGACCGGTAAACCCCGGCCTGCCACGGCGTCTCACCCGCGTTGCCCTTCAGCGAGACATAGACGATCCGGGGATCGGAAGTCGACTGCGCCAGCCGCCGTGTGCGAAGATGCGGCGGCAAACCGTCATTCGATGCCACCCACGTCGCCCCGCCGTCCTGACTTGCGAACACGCCTTTGGGCGTCGCGATCAGCATGCGTTGCGGTTCCCGCGGATGAATCGCCAAATCGGAGATCAACAAATCAGAAGCAAGCTGCCCTTTTTGCACAATCTGTCGCCAGGTTGCGCCCCCGTCCCCGGATTTATAGATCGCGCCCTGTCCGCCGCGGTTTTCTCGCGGTTGCCCGATCGCCGCATAGACGATTTCAGGATCACGCGGATCGAGCACGATTTTGCTCACCATGGCGGAATAGGCGTAGTCAAGAACCGGCGGAAAGCCCACGCGCAACCAACGCCACGTCCGTCCGCCATCCACGCTTTTGTAGACGCCCCCTTTGCATCCCGCATAGAGTATGTTAGGGTTCACCGGATGTTCGGCGAGACATTCCACGAAACAGTCCTCAAACCCCGTATTATGGATGGCGTACGATAATCCGCCGTTATCGGACCGATAAAAACCGCCGACATCGCATCCGACGTAAAGCGTGTCGCGATCATGTCGGCCCGCCAGCAGCGACTGTATCCAACCGCCGCCGCCCGGTCCAATCCTGTTCCAGTTCACCTCCGCACCGGCCCCAAGCGCCACGACCGCGCAAACGCCTGCCATACAAGCCCAAAGACCGTTCATGTTTAATCCCCCTTGTGCCGCTCGGCCACCCGCCAGCAGATCGAAAAGCCGTTCCGCGCGAAACGCTGAGTGCCGAACGGCAAACGATGGCTTTCCACCCGGCGCACGCCCTACGGTGCAGTCGCCCCCATGCGGAGCACCGGCAGGATCTCTTGCCTCAGCGTGGTGTCGAGATCGAACAGCGCGAACCCGGGACACCCCGCGCGCCGCGCGGCTTGAATCTGGTCGAGCACCTGCGCCGCGTCTAACCGGCTCTCCGCAGCCGTCACGCCGATCCCGGGCACAACTCTCAGCGTTTGTTTGCGCGTACGCGTCTGCTGCGCGAGCCATTCATTAAACTTGGCCTGATCTTCGGTATAGTTCATCGGCGTCACATAATCAACAAGCCCGATGTTCACCCACGACTCCCAGTCCTGCCCGACCGCATCGAAACAGGACGGATACTTGCCGAACACGGCCGCCGTCAGCTGCATCCCCGGCGCAACGCGTTTCACGGTCTTGCGCGCCGCCTGCACAAAATCCGTGACCTGATCCGCCCGCCAGCGTATAAATTGCCCGCGCAAGGCTCCGCTCTTCACATCCTCAGGCCAGTCGGCCGCGCGACGCCCCGTCGCCTTTTCAAAACGCGTCTTCACGGTCGGGCCCAAACTCGACACGAAATCGGGATACCGCACGAAATCGAGATGGACCCCGTCGATCTTATAATTCACAGCCAGCTCTCGCACGGCGCTCACCAGATACGCTTGAAATTCAGGTACTGCGGGATCGAGCCAGGTCAGCGACGAGCCGTCCGCCTTTGTCAGCAGCCAATTGCGCTTGCGGAAGATTTCGAGACGGTCTTGCGTCGCGCCTTCGGTGGAGAAACAGAGCATCCACGCGTGAATGCGCAAGCCGAGCGGCTTGGCCGCCGCCAGGCATGCGGCCAGCTGGTCGCCTTGCTCATCGAACACGCGCGACCGCGGCAGCACCCCGCTCGCATAATGGGCGAAAGACGCGCCGGCCACATTGACATACAGATCCGAAAAGCCGGCATTTTTAAGCAAACGGCAGGTACGCTGCCAGTCCCCCGGATAGAGCCCCATGCCAGAATGATCCCACACCGCCCGGATCTCGCCTTTGCGCGAAGGCTGCAGCATGCCGTACACCTCATAACTGCGCGTTTTCAGATCGTTGGCCGCCAACCACGCCTCATAACCGTTGCCGGCGGCAAGCAGTTGGGTCGTTTCGCGTTCTTTCTGCCGCATCATCCGCACGGCGGCCACGGCCCCCGCACGCCGCTTTGGGTCGGACAGTTTGTCAGCCGACACCGCCATACCGGCCACACCCCCGCCGACCAGCCGCGCCTGCCGCAACACGCTCGCCGCCGCAGATTGCCAGAGCGAAGGGTCGTACGCCGCCGCGAAGGCCAGAAGCAAGCGTCCTTTGGCTTCGGCATCGCCATCCGCCAAAAGCACGTGGGTCATCCAATACCCCGACGGGGATGAAAGCCAGGCGGGTTCGGCCGTCTGCCGTCCCTGCCGATCGCACCACCACGCCAACACCTGCGAACTGCCAGGTATCGGCCGCACGAGAAAAAGATTTTGCGACGTCTGAAGGATCGACGCCGGCGTCCCGTGCGGACGGGCCTCGACAAAACGCATCAGCGACCAGCGTCCGTCGGTTGAACCTTTCTGATAACCGACCGTCTGCATGCCCATCAAGGCGGCCAGCGCGGGCGAGGAGGAATAACAGACGATCAGTTTGCCGCCTCGGCCGATATACGACGTCAACGCGGCCATCTGCGACGCGTTCGGCTGCGAAAGGTAGACCAGCACCGCCACCTTCTTATCGGCCAGCGACTTCGTCAGATCCGCATCGTCCGTCAGAACCGCCTCCACGCCCGCCTCGCGATACCAGCGTTCGACATGCCGCGCCAAAGCCTGCGCGAATCTGCGTTCGCCCGCAGACACCGCTTCGCTTCCCTGAATCACAGCCACCGGCGCGGCACGCATCATGACGGTCAGCATTCCTGTTGCAAATAGGATCAAAAAACGTTTCATCCGTATCCCCGTTTATCAAAACTGATATGGTACTTGTTTCCGGACGTTTTTCCCAATGCAAACGGCAAAAAAACGGGGCAGACCTTGCTACCCCGCGTTCATGATCTTTTTTAGACGCGCGAATCCCCATACGTCAGCCGACACCTTCAAAAAGCGAGGTCGAAAGATACCGTTCCCCCGCATCCGGCAGCACCACGACGATGGTCTTGCCGGCGAAAGCCGCCTCATGCGCAAGCCGCACGGCCGCGAACGCCGCCGCACCGGACGAGATACCGACCATCAAACCCTCTTCTTTGGAAAGACGCTTCGCGAAAAGGATCGCCTCTTCACTCGTCACGCGTTCCACCCGGTCGAGGATTTTGATGTCCAACGTGTCCGGAATAA
>CAZTDL010000586.1:0-3296 GCA_964612775.1 uncultured Lentisphaeraceae bacterium | reverse complement strand
GAAGGCAGCGGGTTGGGCGACCACCTGTACCTGCGGACCGGTCTGGAGATCACCGGCAACGAGAGCGATCTGGTCGCGGGCAAGCCCTCGCTCGTCATCATCCCGAACACCTTCGGCGACTGGCCGCCGATCAAACGCGTGTCGGGCGACGTGAACGCTTTCGCCAACGCGAAACTCGACGCGTACGTGACGGAGATCGAGAAGACATGGTCGATGAATCTCGCCCGCATCGATCACCAGTTCACGACCGACAACCTGATGAAGATGACGGACCTGAACATCGCCGTCACCGAGCGGGAGCGCGCGGCGACGACTTTCACCGGCACGTTCCCGGTGTTGGTGCGCAACCTTCCCAAAGGCTCGTCGTTCGCGGTCGGCAACGGTTGGGTGATCTTCGGCCGCTACAACGACGCGACGCGCGCGATGGAACTGGTGGTCTCCCTTTTCGACGGCACGACCTACGGGGAGCCGACGGTTTTGGCCACGGTCGAAGGCTTGGGGCGGATGCGCTTGGCGGACCTCGGCGGCGGCCGCTGGCTGCTGGTCTGGGAGGAACGCCCCGGCATCGCCTCCAATCCCTCCGCGACCTCCGTTCTTCACGCTGCGTTCTACGGCGAGGGCACGTGGGGCGCGCCGCACACGGCGGTCACGCTGGACGGCTATCTGACGAAGCTCGACGTGTTCGCCACGCGCGACAAGCTCAGCCTTCCGTACGTCGAGTCCTACGAAAGCAACGACAGCACGAACGCCCGTATCCGCGCGGTGGTGTACGGCGGTTCCGGCACGACGTGGTCGGCACCGTACAACATCCGCGCCTCCTCTGTTGTGCTCGACGGCGCCATGGCCTGCGCGGGCGCGGCCGGCGACGCGGTATGGAGCGACGAGCCGGGCCGCATCTTTTACATTCAGAGCAACGGCTCCGTCTCCTCGCGTTATTGGGACGGCGAGCGGTTCTGCGTGCCCGGCAAAGCCGACTATCTCTACATCACGGCGGGTCCCATCCAGCGCACGGCGATGTGTCCGGCCGGGACGAACGACGCGCTCTACGCGGCCTTGCTCGAGAGCGACGGCGAGATCCGGCTCCGGCGCTACGTGCCCGACGCCTCGCGCGATCCTGCCAACCTTGACTACAACTGGAACGGCCGCACGGTCACCGCGATGTGGCCGGAACTCGGGGTTTTCGCCGACGGCGCGGACGGCGCCAGCGAGCTGGCCTGCGGCTGGCTCGCCCAGACAAACCTGCTGCTGACCGCTTGGGCGCGCAACGGCCTCCTGCATGCGGCCTTCACGGACCCGAACCAGGTGAGCAACAGCGTGCTGTGCCGGATCAGCTCCAACGGCAACGGGCAATACGGCGATATCCGCATCGAGCCGGTCAGCAACGCGACCGCGCGGATTTATGCGTGTTACCGCTCCGAAAGCGTTCAAGAGCTGCGCGTCTTCACCGTGTCGGCGGACGGCGGCGTGACCGGCCCCAACCCCGACGCCACCGGCCGTTTCACGCTCATCTATCTCGCGGGCGCGGGCGGCACGGCGGAGGGCGTGGCCACACAGTATGTGGCGCAGGGCGAAAGCGGGACGGCCGTCACCGCCGCGGGCGCGGACACGGGCGTCGTCTTCCGCGCGTGGAGCGACGGCTGTACGGGGGCCGTGCGGACGGATGCGGACGTGCGGTCCAACCTGACGGTCACCGCCCGTTTCCGCAGCGTCGGCGGAGCCGATCTCGACTGGTATTCGGCGTACGGATTTGCGCCGACGAACGGCGAGTCATGGAGCGCGCTCGACGCGCGCGCGGTTCCCGACAAAGGCACGACGCTGTTCCACGAGTTCGTCGCCGACACCGATCCCAACGCCACGAATTCCGTCTTTCGTGTCGAGGCGGTCGACCCCGGTCCGCCCGTCAACGTCCGCTTCACGCCCGGTTCGACAAGCCGCCACTACACGCTGCAGTTCGTGGACGATCTTGCCGGCGGCGTCTGGAGCAACGTGCCCGGCCAGGGGCCGCGTCTGGGCGCAGGCGGAGCGGACACGATGACCGACTCCGAGACCGCGCCCGCGCGTTTCTATCGCGTGAAGGTTGAAGTCCCGTAAAATGCCGTAACGCGTGCACAGCGTCAATGAAACGCGCTTTTATTCGCCGTCGCCTTTTTTGTCGCCACGATAGAGGCTGGGCGTTTCTCCTCGGAGAGACGCTCAAAGCGATTGTTGAGAAGCGGTCTCCTTTGATGGGGGAAGAAGGAACTGAAAAATCGCGCGTCCGACGGGATCGGCGCGATTGTACATCCCCGATGCCATTTCGGCATGGGTGTGGTTCTCGACCGGGATGTAGCGAGCCTCGCAACCCGCCTCTTTGAGTTTGTCTGAGAACAGCTTGGCTCCTTGTGCCGCAGACGGCCGGTTCATCGTGTTCAGAATCAGGAATTTTGGATATCGCTTGACCCCGGAGATCTGATAGAGGGGAGACGCGGACTTCAGCACGGACTGTTCTGTGCCGAACGAATCGCGGATAAATTTCTTCACCAGTCGCTCATTGTTGTCGTCCGTCAGATCGTAGCAGGCCGCGTCCACGGGGACGACGCCGGCGAGGTCGGCTGGCTTGACCCCGTATTTTTGCAGGTAGGCGGCGTCTGTGGCCAACAGGGCCGCCAGATGGGCGCCGGCGGAGTGTCCCGACAGGAAGATCCGCGTTTTGTCGCCGCCCAGCTCCTCCGCGTGGCGGACGGCCCAGGCCACCGCCGCGGCACAGTCTTCAACATGCGCCGGGTGTTGGGCTTTCGGCGACAGGCGGTAGTTCGGCGTGATGAACAAGATGCCTTGAGACGCGTAAAAAAGCCCCGTGGTCTTCATCAGAGACTTATCGCCCATGACCCATCCTCCGCCGTGAATGTGGACGAGAACGGTGAACGGCTTTTCCTTTTTTCCGGGGATGTAGACGTCCAGCGTGTGCGCGGCGTTTTGATCGTTAAGATAAGCGATGTCCGGTTTTGAGGTGACCTCCGTGGCGAGGGTCTCGACTCTCTGCGCGTCGCGCTTCTTCTCCACCCATTTTTTGAGGAGCGAATCTCTTCGTTCGAGTCGGCCGTGTGCAATAGAGGGAACCAAGAAACTTGCGGACAAAAGAACGATCAAAGTCGATTTTAAAGTTTTCATAGCGGATGAATCCTCGCCGATATGCAGTATCGGTACCCAACATAGACCATACGACCTCGCGAGGCAACACGAAAGTGGGCGTCTCGAACGGCATCGTGAAGTGCAAAATAAAACGCACGCTTTCGGAAAAAGAAGAAAAGGCGGGA
>CAZTDL010000585.1:0-3298 GCA_964612775.1 uncultured Lentisphaeraceae bacterium | reverse complement strand
GCACGACCGCGCCCATGCACGAAGAGCGTTTGCCGAGCAGGGCGGTGGTGATCCGTATCGCCTGCGCCGCGGCCGATTATAGCCGGACAGGTTTTCCCGTGTTTGCCGATTCAAGCAGGGCAAGGATCGCGGCAACATTAGCGCGGCTATCTTCCAGTGAAACGCGCGGCGGCTTGCCCAACAGGATCGTATCGCACATGTCGTCCACTTCGCCGATGTACAACTCCTGCCCTGTGACCCGGATCGTTTCCACTTCGCCGCCATGGCGGACGGTGATCTCACTTTTGAGTCCGGGCCTGAACGGCACGGGGACGTTCATCACCGCGTCCGAGCCGACGATCTCGATGTGCGACCGCAGCGGGGACTGGAAGCCCGAATCGAACTGGGCGTGGACTTCGTTCGCGAAGCGCATCTGCCCGACGAAACTCACGTCGCTTCCGCCCGGACCTGGAACCTGCCAGCCAAACACTTCGGTGGGTTCCGCCCCGGCGATCATACGCGCGTACGAGATGGGATAACAGCCCACGTCCCAAATGCTGCCTCCGCCCATTTCCTTGATGCCGCGAAAATTCCCTTCCCGCGTGAAAGTGTACGCGAACGCGCCTTTGATGAGTTGGAGTTTTCCGAGCGCGCCGCCGTCCGCCATTTCTTTCACTTTTAACGTCTGTGGATGGTGACGATACATGAAGGCCTCAGCGAGAACCTTGCCCGTCTCTCTGGACGCGGCGATCATCGCATCCACTTCGGCGAGAGAGAGGGCGAAGGGCTTTTCGCAAAGCACATGTTTTCCGGCGCGCAGGGCTTTGATCGTCCATTCGGCATGCAGGTGGTTGGGCAGGGAATTGTAGACCACATCAATTTCGGGATCGGCGAGGAGCGCCTCGTAACTGCCATGTGCGCGCGGGATTTTCCACTCGCGCGCGTAAGCCTCAGCGGAGGAAACGCTCCTCGAAGCGACGGCCAGTAGTCGGGTCCGTTTTGACGCGTTGAGTGGCTGTATCAAAGCGTGGTTAATTTTCGCGGTTGATAAGAGTCCCCAGTTCACTATCGTGTCCATAATTTTTCCTTAAGCAAAGAGACACGGGAACTTGCCTGTGTCTCCATTGTGATTGTCTGTATAATAACCTGAATGTTATTTTCCCTGGTTACGAGTCGTAACATCAAAGATCACGGCAGCCACAAGCACAAGCGCTCTGACGATGTACTGGTAGGATATGTCAATGCCCATCAGGTTCATGCCATTCGTCAGCGACGCCATAACCAACGCGCCGATGAGCGACCCGACAACCCTGCCAACGCCACCGGCCGCCGATACGCCGCCCACAAAAGTCGCGGCGATTGCATCCAATTCAAACAGATTTCCAGCCGTTGTTGTGGCGGACTGCAGGCGTGACGCGAACAGGATACCCGACAAAGCGGAAAGCATGCCCATTGAACCAAAAACCGCATAGGTCATATTCTTTACACTGATGCCGCTCACTTCAGCCGCCTCTGGATTTCCGCCGACAGCGTAAATATGCCTGCCCAGCACCGTCTGTGATGTAATGAAATCATAGACTAAAACCACAATCAATACGACAACCGCAGTCCAGGAGAGGCCTCTGTATCCTGCGAGAACCCAGGTGATACCACCGACCAGGGCCGATACGAGCGCCAATTTGAGGATGAACATATTCATCGGCAAAACCTCAAAGTGGTAGGCTTGCGTCTTCTTGCGGTCGTTGATTGCGCCTAGGATGAACAAAATGATGGCCACTAATCCAAGGATCAGTGTTAATTTATGAACGCCCGGTAAAATCCCAATATCGGGAATGTCGGGAATAAAACCATTGCCGATGGCGTTAAAAGCGGCGTCCGGAATGATGATCGTGCCTGTACCCACCGTTGCAAGTTGCAACGCTCCGCGGTAACCCAACCATCCGGCAAGCGTTGCAACAAAAGCCGGGATTTTCATCTGCGCCACCAGGAAAGCAGTGACAAGCCCTGCCAGAACTCCGAGCGCCAGTACAAATAGTATGGCCGCAAATGCAGGCAGGCGCCAGAATACCATCGCGATGGCGGCGATAGCGCCGAGAAAACCGGCAAGAAAACCGACAGATAGATCAATATGCCTGATTACAATAACCAGCGTCATACCGACCGCCAATACCGCTATATAGCCCGTCTGATTAACCAGGTTGACTATGTTTCTCGATGAAATAAAGAGACCGTTCGTCCTGACCGTGAAGATCGCCATGATAACGAACAGTGCAATATACATGCCGTATTCACGGATATTCTGTCTTAATATTTTCTGCGCATCTTTAATGAACGACATCTCGAGCCTCCTCGCACGTATCAGTCAACTACTCCCTCGGCAAAGTCGTCACGGGCGCCAACCATGTAGGCCACCACCTGCTCGCGGAACTCATGAATGTCACCGGTGACGGGACGGTCGCAGACCTTGCGCCCGTGGCGCATCACCATCATTCGGTCGCTCACCTGGTAGATATCTTCCAGGCGATGACTGATGATGATGATCGAACAGCCCTGCGCCTTGAGCTCCCGCACCAAATCGAGTACCTTGCCAATAGCCGCTACACTCAGGGCCGCCGTGGGCTCGTCCATGATGGTGACCCTGGCATTGAAAGCTGTCGCGCGGGCAATGGCCGTCGCTTGACGCTGGCCACCGGACAGACTCTCCACTTGCAAGCGCACGGAGGAAATGTCAATCTTGAGACGATCCAGCAGGCGTTGCGTTTCTTGCTCCATGTGGCGTTTGTCCATGATGCCAATCGGGCCGATGTGTGCGCGCACCGCTTCCCGTCCCAGAAAAACGTTGGAGGTCACGTCGAGGTTGTTGGCAAGAGCGCAGTCCTGATACACCATCTCGATACCCAGCCGGCGCGCATCCAAGGGATTGATGATATGCGCCTTCTTGCCTTCGAGGATGATCTCCCCTTCATCAGGGAGGTAGGCCCCACTGAGGACCTTCATCAGGGTAGATTTGCCAGCGGCGTTGTCGCCCATCAACCCCAACACTTCATTGTGGTGCAATACCAGATCCACCCCGCGTAGCGCCTGGACAGCCGCAAAGCTTTTTTTGATGTTCCGCATTTCCACGACGGATGTGGCTTCTGCCATGGGTTTCATCGCTATCTCCTTGAGTTTAATCTATAAATGAATCTCAAGATTGGTAACTCGAAAACTGACATTGTTCAAAGCCTTCACACCGGGGAATTCCTGGGTGATGTTTTTCGTCTCCAAAATAGGAACTTCCATAGCTACTCCAGGAATTCAAAGTATGATGTATTAATTA
>CAZTDL010000584.1:0-3303 GCA_964612775.1 uncultured Lentisphaeraceae bacterium | reverse complement strand
GTGCCGGGCGCGGACCCTCGCTGGGAGGCGCTCTACCGTGCGGTTTGCGAGAAACGCCGCCTGATCCGTTTGGCCGCGCTCCGGCAACGGGCGACAAGAATCGTGTTCACGAAGCATTATTTCCTCAGCGGGGTGGTTCATTATTCGTGGACGGACCACATCACGGACCAGCAGTATTCCGAACGGAACGTGGACTACCGCATGGGCGCGAGTCTCAATCTCCTGACGCTTGGCGAAGACGGCTTCGTCAAAATGGAGACACTGCTCGACATGCCGACCGGCATCGTCCGCGATCCGAACGTTTCGTACGACGGCACAAAGATCGTGTTCGCCATGCGCAGAAACGACACGGACGACGACTATCACCTGTACGTGATGGATGTGGCGACCCGCGCCGTGAAACAGATCACGTTCGGGCTGGGCGTTTCAGACACCGAGCCGTGCTGGCTGCCGAACGGCGATCTGGTTTTCAACTCATCCCGCTGCATTCAGCTCACCGACTGCTGGCGGCAGGCGGTCTCGAACCTCTACACCTGCGACGGCGAAGGGCGTTTTCTGCGGCGGCTCTGCTATGATCAGGTCCACACCAACTATCCGCAGACGCTTGACGACGGGCGCGTGATCTACACGCGTTGGGAGTATAACGACCGGGGACAGGTTTACCCGCAGCCGCTGTTTGTGATGAACGGCGACGGTACGGGACAATCCGAGTTCTATGGCGGCAACTCGTGGTTTCCGACCTCGATCCTGCACGCTCGCGGCGTGCCGGGCACGCAGAAGGTGATCGGCATCGCGTCGGGGGCCATCACGTGAAGCAGCGGGGCAAGCTCATTCTTGTGGATCGGAGCAAGGGCACGCAGGAGGCGGCGGGCATCGAGTACCTCGCGCCGCGCAAGTCCGCCGTGGCCGTGCGCGAAGATCAGTACGGCTGGCAAGGTGAATCTTTTCAGTATCCCTATGCCTTCGATGAGAAGAATTATTTGGTGACCTATTCGCCGGAGGGAATTCCCTACGCCTTCAACGGTCCCGTCCATCAGCCGTTCGCCGTCTATTTTATGACCGATGACGGTTCGCGCGAGCTGCTGGCGTACGATCCGTCCGTCAGTTGCAACCAGTCGGTGCCGCTGATCGCCCGCGCCGCGCCGCCGCCGAAGCCGTCGCAGGTGGACTATACGAAAACGATGGGCACGTACTATGTGCAGGACGTGAACAGCGGTCAGGCGGTCGAGGGCGTGCCGCGCGGCACGGTCAAGGCGTTGCGCGTGGTGGCGATCGAATACCGCGCGGCGGACGCCTACTACAACTCCAACATCGGCGAGGCGGGCCGTTCGCACTCGCGCACGCCGCCGTCGATCAACAACGCGAGCTGGGACGTGAAACACGTGCTCGGCACGGTGCCGGTGGAGGCGGACGGATCGGCCTATTTCGAGGTGCCCGCCCGCACGCCGCTCTACTTCCAGTTGCTCGATGAGAAGGGGTGCGTCGTGCAGACGATGCGGAGCTGGTCCACGCTCCAGCCGGGCGAGTCGCAGGCGTGCGTGGGCTGCCACGAGAGCAAGAACGCGTCGCCCGCGCCCGCGCCTGCGGCTGCGATGCGTAAAGGAGTGCGCAAGCTGATGCCGTTCGACCGGTTCGCCGAACAGGTCGGCGCGAATAACCCGATCACCGACGCGTCACTGTCGGGTCGCGATGCGGTTAAGGCGTTCCTGACGGTGAACGCTCCGGACGGCATGGGCGAACCCGATGGCTTCAGCTACCCGCGTGAGATCCAGCCGATTCTCGACCGGCACTGCGTCCGCTGTCACACCGGCGAGTTGCTGAGCGTCGAGCGTCGCGTGTCGAGCGTCAAAAAGGCACCCTTCAGCCTCGGGCGATGTGCTGCCGTATTCCTATACGCAGTGTCCCAACAACGGCGATAAGTCGCAGGACGCCCATCGCGCGTTCACCGCCTCCTATCTGAACCTTACGAAATTCGGTCACGGCGGCCCCGTCGTCAATTGGATCAGCGCCCAGAGTCGCCCCACGTTGTTGCCGCCGTATTCGGCGGGAGCGGCGAAAAGTTCGCTCATGGCGCATCTGGAACCGGAGCATCACAAGGTTCAGGTGCCGCAGAAAGAAAAGGACCTCGTCGCGTGCTGGATCGATCTGTGCGTGCCGTTCTGCGGCTCGTACACCGAGGCGAATACGTGGGAGCCGCAGGTTAAGGCGACCTACCTGTATTTCGAAGCCAAACGGGAACGGCTGGCGGAGATCGAGATCGACGATATCCGCAAATACGTGGCGGCGAAAACCCAAGGCAAGACCTTCGCACTGGCGGATTTTCAGGTGTTTGATCGAGGCGGGCCGGACGCGCGTCGGAGATTTGAACAGGCGTGGTTGGAGAAGTGAATGCCGGACGGGACGGGCAAAACGGAGCGGGAACAAACCTGCATGTTGGCCCGGCTCAAACAAAAGGAGTAAACGATGAGGGGCATGATAAAAACGGCAACCTTGGTTATTACCGCTGTGGTTGTGTCTGGAACGGGGGCATTTGCGACCCAGTCCTCACCCGTACTGGTGGACACCGGATATCGCAACCGGCATTGGGCGACGGTTTTTACCAACGAGGTTTCTCTGCGGTGGAACTGGAGCACGAACGCGAGTCGTGCGCGGCTGGATATCGCTGGAATGAACGACTCCTTCGCCACGAATTTCACGACATCCGTTTCGAATTACCTCTGGCGGGTCTTTCCATCGGATACGCCGTCGGCAGAGGACGTGTACGACCTGGCATTGACGTTCTACGCGTCGGACGATGCTGTGGTCGGGGCGGTGACCTCGAAGCTGGCAGTGGTCAAGGGCGCATTCGGCGCGGCAGCGGTCAACGCCGTCTCCAACAGTCCGGCATGGACAAAGGTCAGGGAAAACGTGGTGCTCCCGTATGATGCGGCGTGGTCGGCATTGCCGACGAATGCCGTGACTGCCGAGCTCGTGATCGCAAAAGAAGGCGGTGCGGTGCAGACAAACACGTTCGCGGATGTGGCGGGGTATTTCGGCTGGAGGCTGCGCCACAGTGGTTGGGGCTACGGGGTGTTCGATCTGTCGCTAACGTTCTCCGGGATGACGAACGAGTGGCCGCCGTTCTGGAGCGTCCGTTGGACGGATTCATGATGAAGGTGCAGTGGGGAGACTTTTAAAGTGTAAGGATGTCAAAGCGCGAAAGTGGTTTGGAAAGGGATGCGAAATGAAAACGATGAGAATGACTAAAACGTTGGTTGGAAGTTTAGCGGTTTTTTTAGCGCTGGGCACTTTGGCGGAGAGTCC
>CAZTDL010000583.1:0-3303 GCA_964612775.1 uncultured Lentisphaeraceae bacterium | reverse complement strand
ACAGGAACCGAATCGAGAAAGGTCTGCATGGGAACGGGATGTGCAAATGTCTTTGTCGCTGCGACGGCATCCCAGTATTTCGTCTGTACATCCATCCCGTTCATCTCTCTCCTTTGGCCAACAGGGTATAGACCTTAATATTTTCCGTTCACCGTTTGCACACGCATGCTTAACTCGTTTATCCATGTAAGCATATCGGCTTGCGGCAAAAACGTCAAGCGCCCATGTCTGTTCCTTAGCTTTGGATCTTTTCGCTGACGGGAAGACGCGGAGAACAAACCCGAAGAGGCCCGAAAACGCCGGTCAGACAATATTTCTTCACAAGCGACACGTTTTCAGGATTGGGCTTTTCCATATTCTTGGATCAGTTTCCCGACCCAAACGAACAACGATTCCGACAAGGCGGCGAAATCGAAATCTCGATCAGGCCGGGAGTCCTTGATGCGAGCGTATGCCGATAAAAGCTGTCGCTCTCGCGGCGGTACCGCGATCAACAGATCACACCGCTTTTTGAGATAGATGCCGGTGCGATGGTAATGAAGCGCCTGCACCACAAAAACAGCGGCTTTGTAAAGGGATTTCAGAATGGCAGAATCTTTCTCGTGGACCATATTGTGTGCGCACGCATGGTAAATGTTACACGCGCCCATCAGAATGGAACGCCGAATATCGTCCTCGCCGATTTCGGGAAGCAGATCCCGGAGGTCACCCAAAAGCGGCGTTGTGTCATGGTAAAACTGGAACAGGTCGGCTTTGTTCCAGCAAAAAAGCTCATGCCGCCCCGACATGAAACCGCACATGATTTCACGAAGCGGCAACTTGGAAATAGCCTCGTCGTAAGCCTTCAGGTCTTGCGCTGAGACGGTATCCAGAATAAGCACCATATCGATATCGCTGCTTTCGGTCGCCTCGTCCCGGCCATAACTGCCCTGCAACCCGACAAACAGCAGCCGTACACCAAACAGCGATGTTACGGTTTGAAGATACGCTTTGATCCAAGACTCTAAACGATGACTCATCGTTTTTCCCTTCGGTATCCTAATTTATTCCTTCGCTTTTCTCAAAGCGGTTTGCAGGCATGAACGGTCAGAGACTTTTACAGATTTTCTCGACCGGCAAGACCTGTGCAAACAAACCATTGAGCGCGGCCAGAAAAGCGGTTTGCACGTGTTCGGCAGAGACGGTCACTCCTTCAAAGGACAAATCGCGCGCAGCGCAAGCGTCACCGGCCAGCGAACATCGGAACCCGAGATCAAAGGCTGCACGGGCGGTTGTATCGACACACATCTGCGTCATCATTCCCGCGATGACAAGATGCGTTATGTGGTGGCCATGAAGATATTCAAGCAGCGAGGTTTCACGGAAGCCGTTCGGGTAGTGCTTGCAAAACACAGGCTCACCCTCATTCGGCGCGACACTCTCATGGATTTGCGCGCCGATCGTATCGGGCAAAAAGAACGTTGCGCCTTGCCGGACAGAAATGTGCTGAACATGAATAACCGGAAAACGCTTCACTCGGAAGGCTCGGAGCAACCGACCGGCATTCGCGCCTGCAGCCGAACTTCCGGTCAACTCCATTGCTCCACCGGCAAAATAGTCGTTTTGTATATCAATGAGTAACAATGCCTGATTCATAAATCATGAAGATAACAGCATCGGCACGCTTTGGGCAATACGAGAGTATGAATCAGAACCCTTGCCTTTTGCATCAGGCGGGCATTCGAGAGTCAAAACGCGGAGAAAGGATCATCGCCATTCCGGACAACGGCGTCTCACTGGATTTTGACCAGCGTTCCCGTCTGCCGAATGGCTATGACCTGATTGCCGTTGGCCTTCAGACGCCAAACGCCCTTTTCGCACGCAATCATCCAGTCGCTAAAGTCGGTTCGCGCGATCGTTCCCGAGCACGAAAAGATAACGGCCTGCTTGGGCAGCGCGGCCGACGACCCCGTCACCCGGCTGATGGTCACGTTCGCCACGGCGGGCAGCGAGAGCGTGCCGTCCACCTGCACGAGATCCTGCGCCCCATTATCACCAAAATTCCAGTTGACTGTTGCGTTCTCGCCCAGCGCGAAATCTCCAGAAACGGTCAAAGTTCCGATTCCGTTCGTCCCGCCGGGAGCCAGCGAATCCATCAGCGTCAACGCGCCGCCGGTCACCGAACCGCTACCCTGCAGGCTGGCGACGGTTTGACTGTTGCCGTTCAAATCCAACGTTGCCCCCGAAGCGATGGTCAGAGATGTGCTGTCGGGAAGCACGCGGGCCGTGGCGTCCACATAGCCACTGCCCATGACTGACAGAATCTCGCTCTGACTAAAGGCGCGGCTGGCGACCAGCAGATCGTCCATCCAGCCTTTAAAAGCCACGTCGTTGAGCGTCTTGCCGACGATGAAACCGGTTGTGCCGACGTTGAGCCCCGTCCGATTGGTGGCAGCGACGACAATACCGTCCAAGTACATCATCTGGTTGTATCCATCCCACGTGACCGCGATATGGTGCCAGGCACCGTCTTTCGGGTTCACGCTGAGACCGGAGACACTGAAATCATTGCCGTACCAATAATTGAGAAGCCCGTTGCTTCCGTTGAAACGGAGATTGTTGGCCTTGCCGCCGGAGGACGGCGTCCCCCAGCCCACGAAGCCGCCGGTGCTTCCAGACCCGTTGTCTTTTTCCCAGAGGGCGATGGTGTAAGGGCTACTTCCCGTCGGCACGGCCTTCGGGAATCCCACCGCATTGGTCAGCGTCGAGCCGCCGTTCAAATACAAGGCACCGCCGTATTTGCCGGCTGCATCGTAGACGGGAACGCCTAGGTTCGCGATCAGATTGTTGCCGTTCGTCGAAGCGTCCAGCCCGAGCTGACCGGAATCGTTGAAGCGCCAGAGTGCCGCCGTTCCGGCGGGAATCGGCGTACTGAGCCGTAGCGTGCCTTCGCTGATGATCGTGGCGCCGCTGTAGGCGTTTGCGCCGCCCAGCACCAACGTGCCCGCGCCTGTCTTGACCAGATCGCCGGTGTTCGTGATGGAACCGAACAGCGTGAGCGTGCCGTCCGTGCTGATTGTCGCATTGCTAGTCGCGTTCATCGCGTTGCCCAAGGTCCATGTCCCGGTCGCGATGTTCAGTGCGCCGCCGGCCATCGTCACGGGTCCGGTGCCCAGCGCCGCGCTGTTGCTCACGATAATCGTGCCGTCGTTTACGAGCGTTCCGCCGCTGTAAGTGCTCGTGCCGCTCAGCACCAGCGTGCCTCCGCCCGTTTTGCGCACCGTGCCGACGTAATTGGACCCCGAGGCCGTGTCCACGATCGGC
>CAZTDL010000582.1:0-3304 GCA_964612775.1 uncultured Lentisphaeraceae bacterium | reverse complement strand
TCATTCAGACGCCGGATCCATACGGGAGACTGCTGAGCCGCCTCGCGGCGGCGCTTAAGCCGGGCGGCGTACTGTTCGTGGCCGTGGAAAACAGGTTGGGCTTGAAATACTTTGCGGGCGCCCGCGACGACCATACCGGCCGCCAATTCGACGGGATCGAGGGTTACCCCGGCGGCGGCGTAGAAACGTTTTCGCGCGACGAACTGAGAGGGCTATTGCGCGCCGGCGGCTTTGCCGAACAGACATTTTATTATCCGTATCCGGATTACAAATTACCAACGGAAATTTTCAGCGACGCTTTTCTGCCGGCGGCCAACCACCTGCTGGCGGACGCGCCGAATTACGACCAGGAACGGTTGAAGCTGTTCGATGAACGGCGGGCTTGGGCCACGATCGTCCACGACGGGAAATTCCCCCAGTTCGCGAACTCGTTCCTGGTCCTGGCATCGCGGGGGAAGGACCCTCCTGCGCCCGAGCGCTACGGAGGGCAGGCGACGGACAACGGATGACAGACGACAGACGCCAGACCGGAGAGGAGGGAAGACGGCCTAAGGACGGACCCTCCTACGCCAGGGCGCTACGGAGGGCAAGCGACGGACATCTGCCCATGGCATGAAACCGCAAAGAACGTAGAGAACGCAAAAGTGAAGCACCCCGCGGCAAGCCGCGGGGCATCTTTGCGGAACCCTGCGAAGCCAAGAACGCCATTCATCCCTGTGGCAAGCCACAGGGCTTTCTGGCGAAGAAGGGTAATATTTTCTCGCCATGTCCTTATCTTTACTTCATCATTACCACGCCGTCAATGAGTATTTAATATTTCCGGGTAGCAACTCGTTGTATATAAACATCCTACAACGAGCTGCCCCCACAGTCCCGGACGAGCACAATTAATGCATCCGGTTCTTCAGACTGAGCTTTTCACACGGTTTGGTAGAGATTATGGACTATGCGAGGCAACGCCAGCGGATGGCGGGTTAACAGGGTCGCAAAGGCTTCCCATGTTAATATTCTGCCGTTTCCGCGGCGGCACAACCATCGAAACCACGTCCGGCAAACGGTCAGGTAGTATTGTCGCAATGACCGGGTGTTGTGGGTCATTCCGTAGTAGCTGTAATGCCCCCGGAGTTTCCAGTTCAATCCCCGACATTGCTCGTCCACCCTCTGATGCAAGTGCTTGCGGCACCATTCCCAAACCGCTCGACAGCTTCGGGCCAATCGGTCTTTGGCTGTCTTCAGTTTGCAGATCATCCGTCCATCCCGACTACGGCCCCAATAGTGGGTGAATCCTAGAAAGTCAAAGCTCCCCGGCTTATCTTCCGGTCGGCTCGGTTTCCTGAAGTCCACGACCCTCGTTTTCTGCATGTTCAGGCTCAGACTGAATCGGGCAAACCGTTTCGGCAATACCTCCATCACCCGCCGGGCGTCCTCTTCTCGCTCGAAGCCCATGACGAAATCGTCCGCATATCGGATCAGGAAACTCCGGCCTTTCAGTCGGCTCTTGATCTCCTTCGCGTACCATTTGTCAAGTACTTCGTGCAGATAGAGATTCGCCAGCAAGGGCGAGATGATCCCGCCTTGCGGTGTCCCCTCCTCCGTCCCCTGCCATGCCCCGTCTTCCATTACTCCGGCTTTCAACCATTTGTCAATCAACCGGAGTATCACTCCATCCCGCACTCTTTGGCCCAAAAACTCCCGCATGTGTTCATGTGACAGCGTGTCGAAAAACTTCCGGATGTCCACTTCCACCAACCAGTACGTCTTCCCTTCCTCGATGGCTCGGCGCATGGCTCGGGTCGCGTCAAGCGCACCCGTCCCTTGCCGAAATCCATACGAAAACGGGTAGAACTCCTGTTCGTAGATCGGCTCCAGTATCGTCGCCACCGCTTTCTGGACGGTTTTGTCCTCCACCGCCGGGATGCCCAATGGCCGTTTCTCATTCTTCCCCGGCTTTGGAATGTACCCCCGTCGAGCCGGAAGGGCTCGATAGCTTCCGCTTTTGATCTCCTCGATCAACTTCGGCAGTCGCTCCTCAAGTTCTTTTCCGTACTCTTCGACGGTTTTCCCATCCACCCCAACCGCCGCTTTCTTCCGTAACTTCCGGCAGGATTCCCTCATCAGGTCCGCCGTCAGATACTGATTCAGCGAGGTCAAGGCCACATTCGGATGCTTCTGCGCTATTTCGGTTATCTGTGCTTGTATCGTTGACACGTTCTTTCAGGCCCCTGTGTGCCCGCCGTGTTGCTCATGCACGACGCTCTGTTCTGGTGTCTCCCTTCCCTACTCACCGGGTTCCCCGAGTCGGAGTTCCCCGGCTTTCAACGGTACTATGAAAACGCTAAGACTTCCCGCACGTCGCAACACCGGTCTCGCTTGTATCGACCGGCGCTTCCCGCCTTCGACGACCTTTTCGCTCGCCTTCTCCTGTCGTCCCGGAGATGCGCCTGGATGTTGTTGAACCGGTTCACCCCTCCGGTTTCTTATTCGGCGGCCTCGCTCGGGCTCTCCCGTGTTCCCGTTGAACCCTTTGCGCGTTTGCCATGTTCATAGACCCCGGCAGAACCTCCACGCCAAGCCGTTCCAGCGTCTCGGTGTTGCCCTCCCTTCCCTTAACGGAAAGGGCTTCTGCAATACGGTCATTTCGGGATTCAATAGCACGGCCTCCACACTCGCTGTGTACGCTTCGTGCCGACGTCGCCGCCGACTACGCAACACTCGCTTCCGGCTGGCGGCTACCCTTGGCCGGTTCACCCTTTCTGATGACAGGGTTCATACAGTCAATTTCGTTGTCTTTTCCGCCGAAGGCGGATCTGCCTCCGGCATGACGACACCTCCTTCAACTACGGACTTATCACGGCGCGATAAGGGCTGACCCCACGGCTCTGGGCTCTGGGCCAAAAAGGCGCAAAAATGGCGTCTCATGTGGTTTCGCCGGGTTTATTGATATCCAGCTCGGCAAACGGATTGCCCAGGGGTGTGATAGGATGCTGAGCGGCGCCCCGCGAGCGCAACTCCTGCTCGATCCTGGCAAGGGTCTCATTTAATTGATCGAGGAATACTGAACAGGCCATGGTTTCGGCGCCGGCGGCTTCCGCAGTTTCGCGTTCAAGCCGGTCGGAGGTGACTACCACAATCCCGACCAACGGCCCGGCCTGGAACACAAGTTGTTCGATAACCGTATCGGCCGTTTTATCCCGGGGCGAAAACAACACTTCGATTGCCGTGCTTTCCTGCTCAGCTGGCAGGTCGCCGGAGTGGCCATCGCCACCGGAGCGGCCGTCAAAAACCACCGTGATGCGCTCCGCCA
>CAZTDL010000581.1:0-3305 GCA_964612775.1 uncultured Lentisphaeraceae bacterium | reverse complement strand
GTTTTGCGGTATCCCGCAAAACTCTCAACAAGACAGTTGACTCCGTTTCACTGACTGCCGCTGTGGTTGTGTATGATCGAGACAAAAGTTTTGCGAGCCTGGCAGGCGTCCGGGGGCGCGGACGGCCTCGTCCGCGACAGCGGTTCCTCCCTTCATAAATAGGAGAACCTGCCGCATGCCGCTGAACGATGCACAAAACCGCGGACGAGGCCGTCCGCGCCCCCAGTCACGCCCAGGGCCTATCCTTTTTTTATCTGTTTGAAGAGACGTCCTCACCCGTCCGGACAAGCGAGGCCGCGTGTCCCTATTCTCGACCGCTGTCATAAGACTATTATCCGCACATCCGAGGAAGAAAATGCCGCTTGAGCCAAACGCGCGGCCAATGTTAGAATGGCACAAGAAAGGATTTCGCGATGGCCCGACCGCTTTCTCGACGTATGCTGTTTCAGAAATCGCTGCTTGCCTGTGCGGGCTTAACCGCATTAGACGCGCAGCATCTATGGGCCATGCACCCTGCCGACGACGTCCGTTCGGCGGAACCGGTCACAATCCGAACAGAGGGAACGGGCGCCGCCGATCACGACTGGAAACGACTCGGAGAACCCGGCGTACGCGGTTCCGCATGCACCTTGATCGACGGGCACATCCTGATCGATTGCGGTACCACGGGAAGCGCGAACCTCGTGCGCTTCAGCATCGATCCTCACACGCTAACCGACCTCGTCATCACCCACTCGCACGACGATCATTTCAACGTCAGCGAAATCCGCAAGGTGCTCGACGGCCGAAGCCCCGATCAACCGCCGATGGGTCTCTGGGCGTCGCCCCAAGCCCTTACGAAATTGAATCAAACGCTTGAGGGACGATTCATTGGCCATGCGCTCGTCTCAGGCACGGCGTTCGATATCGGACGCTTGCGTTTCACGGCGCTTCCCGCCAACCACCTGCTCTCCGATCCGACTGAACAAGCCCTGCATTTTCTGATCGAGACCCCGTGCGGCAACCTGCTCTACGCGCTCGACGGCGCTTGGATGCTCAAGCGATCGCGGCAGCTGATCGGCCAGAAACATCTCGATATGATCATTTGGGACGCCACCATGTCAGAGACCGGCGACTTCCGGATCTTTGAGCATAACGATCTGCTCATGATCAGCCAAATGATGCGGGCGCTGAAAACGACGAAAGCGGTGAACGCGAAAACCGTTTGCATCCTAAACCATATTGCCCGAACCTTATGGCCCGCCGATCTCAACCAAGCGGAGAAGCTCGCCGCCGAACGGGGTTGGATTCTCGCTGCCGACGGTATGACGTTTGAATTGCGTTGAGCGTCCCGGCGCAGGGTCTCGCGTTTAACGGAATCAGGGAACCTTCAGCGGCTTAATCCGTAATAGGCAAGCCATGTTGTCGCGGGCCAAATCAACACGTCGGACAGAACTCAACAGCCGCAGATCATATGCCGTGACAGCATCCGCCCTGCCGCGGAGCGCGCCCTCTTCCGACACAAGCGTCTGTGTTTCCAGCGGCACCCATTGACCGGCGCGGAATTCGCCAACCTCACCCGCCAACGGCGCGGCACCGGCGACACGCGACAACGCAAAATCTCCCGCCCCGAAAGGCAACACAACAACCTGCTCCGATTGGCGCAGGTCATGACTGTCCAGCGACAAGAAGGCACAATCGCCTTTTCCGATCAGCACCGGCAGACCGTTCACCGTGAGTCCCTCTTGCGCCGCCGCGGCGAGCACACGGTTCTCCGCATCCAGCATGACGTAAAGCGTACGTCCCGCGTCGAGCCCAGCATGGATTTCCGGATATTGTCCATGCGCGAGAATCGTCAGCTGTTGCGGCACGGCGGCCATATTGATCGCGATGAACGCGCGCCCGTTGCGTATCGCGACATCGAAAATCAGAATGCTGCCGTCATCGACCGAAGCCTTGATACGCGAAACGCCCGACACCTCGTCGAGAAAGCGGCCATACAGCGCACGTCCTGTCTCACCCGAGGCGTCTTGCAGCTCCACCGGTGACGCCAGCCAGCAAACCCGGCGGTTTTGCGATACGAGGAAAGGCACCTCAGCCGACAGGTTTTTTTGCGCGAAAGGCGGCACGGGCGCGCCCGCAACGGAAGCAAATCCCATCTTTTCCAAACGGTCGAGACGCGCAGGTTTGCGGCTCTCGTCGAAACGCGGATCGCCCGTGATCAACACTTTGCCGCCCTTTTTCATAAACGACATGACGCGATCAAACGTCGCGTCGCTCGGGCACACCGCCAACGGCCACACCAACGCCTGAACCGTCGTTGGCAAACGGTCGAGAGACTCTTCGTTGATTACGCCGAACGGCACATTAGCGCTGAGCAACCAATCGGCTGAACGCCGCAAACCCTCATGGATACGCGCCGTCTCGGCACCAAAACGAAAACTGTCTGGAAGCACCAAGTAGAGAGGCGGCGGCTCAAACCGCGGCTCTGCCGTACGAAACAGCAGCATCATATTACGGTAGGCCTCAAGAACCGGCTTGGGCGTGAGATCGGCGTGATTGACGCCCCACGGGAACACGCTGTCGCGAAAATCTTTCCAGCTCCAGTTCGCGGTGAACGACGCCCCCATGCCGAACGCGTAGTGACCGACCGCGAGATAGTGATCGACCGATGCCTCGGCGGGGTCACCCCGTTCACCCTTGTTGCGGGCGCTATGCGCGGTTTTGGAACCGAATTCGCCCAGAGAGAAACTCTTGCCCTCGAAGCGGCGGTCGATGAGTTTCAACACACTCCGCAAATGATCCACCGCCCCATAATGATGGATATTCACGAAATCGATACCGGTCGTATCCAACACCTTTTCAGATGCGGTCAGATTCTGAAGATGACCGACGGTGACCGGCGCATGCGGCGCGACCTCTTTGACCGCATCGCCGTTGGCCCGCTGCCAGCGCGCATAGATCCACGCACGAAAGCGCTCGTTGTCGCGGACACGCAGATCCGTCCATTCCGCCGCCTTCGCGCCGAAGTTTATCTCCTGTTTCGATCCGGAGTCGCGCCACGCGGCGTACGCCGCCTGTAGCGAGCCATAACGTTCTGAAAGCCACTTCTCGTAGAGCGGACGCAACACCGCCGCATTGCCAAGCACGGTGCCGGGTTCGTTTTGAATGTCGTAAAGCATGCCGCGAAACGCGCTATAGCGACCGGCCCAAAAACGGTTCCAGGCCTCTTGCGCCGTCAGTTCCGCAGCCGACAGGTCCAGCGGCATCCAATCGTGAAGCGAGAGAAAGATTGAGACCTGATTAGGTTGGGCGAGTTGCACGAT
>CAZTDL010000580.1:0-3330 GCA_964612775.1 uncultured Lentisphaeraceae bacterium | reverse complement strand
CCATCCTGTTCGCGGTGGGCGTGGGCAAGGGAAGTCTCGTCGTCAGCGGGCTGAATCATGCGAAGGCCGACGGCCGTCCGGAGAACGCGTGGCTGCTCGCGCGGATCATCGATTACGCCGCCGCACGGCCGCACCCCAAAGCGGTTTGGCCCGTCTCGTTCCTTTCGCTTTCTTTCGCGGCTCCGGCTGGATGTCTGCCCGGATTCCGTTGCCTGAGCCCGAAAGGGGACGGTGCCGCCGGCCCCGAAAGGACCTCGTGGTATTCATACCGGGCGGATGCCGCGCAGGTCTTCATTTGTCGCCAAAACAAAAAAGGAAATGCGGTCGCGTGGGAAACGGTTCCTTACCTTCCCAAAGCTCAGCCGGAGGAGCGCGTGACCTTTGTCTTTGCCGGCGGTTTGGGCTTTAGCTCGGAACCCAAGACAGAAGGCTTTGTTCTTGACGTCAACGGAAAAGAGGCACTCCGGTTCGACATGCCCGTCGCAGAGCGTTGGACGAGCGACGACAAGCGCGTGGAACTGCGGTTTGAGAAGCGCCGCACCCAGTCCGTCGATATTTTTGGCCTGTTTTATGTGACGGTCGCCCGCGACCTGCTTGCGCCCGGCAAGCCCTGTCAACTGGCGGTGCGTTCGCTGGGGACCGGCAGCCGCCGGTGGTTCGGTCTGAATCCTTATACGGATGTGCGTCCAATATCGGATGCGGTAAAATGAATAAAACAAAGCGGCTCATTGTCTCCATGGCGGCGGTAAGCGCAATCGGAGCCGTTGCGTTTGCGGTTGAGCCGACGTTCGATCAGGCGGCGGGGCGATATCAGTGTCAGCGGACGTATCGCGCCTATCTGCACGCGCCGCAGGACGATAAGATCGTTTCGGCGCAGCCGGTTTTCTGCATCTGGCATCGGTTTCCTGTTTAGCGAGAACGCGGAGCTGTTCGACAAAACAAGGTGTGGCCGTCGTTCGAACGGGACGGTGTCCCGATTCACACCCTGCAGTCGCAGTGGGGTTTCCTGACGCTCACCCAAACCGCATTCGCAGAGCGGCGACAGGACGTGAAAAGGATGCTGCACCTGCGCCTTGCGTTTGAGAATATCAATCCGGGCACGTTCCGCCTGCCGAAGCGACATCCGACGATTTGCTTTGCTTGCGGAACAGGCTCATCGTGAGACCCGTCTGCTGCTTGAAAATACGTTTGGCGTGCGTTTCCGATCGATAGCCGCATTGCCAACTGATCTGGCCGATCGGCAACGTCGTGTCGAGAAGAAAGGCTTTCAGCCGAACGAGGCGCACTTGTTGGATCTCGCTCAGGATGGAATGTCCGACGTATTTGTGAAACAGAACCTCGGCCAAGCGGCGGGAAACCCCCATATAGCGGGCGACGTCGGGCACGCTGATCGCGGCGTTGACGTTCAACCGGACGAACTCCAATCCGCGCAGATAACGCCGGTCGATGACATGGGCGAAACGGCTCGACTCCCTGACGACAATACCCTTGATACCGTAGAAACGGCGCTGCGGTTTGCGCAGTACGCCCCGCATGAGTTGTTCGAGCAGGCCGGCGGCCTCGTACCCTCCCGCCTCATAGTCGGGTTGGATACTGGAAAGCGTGGGCGACGTGTTCTCGCACAGAAGCTCGTCGTTGTCGACGCCGAGCAGCGCGATGTCGCCCGGCACGCCGAGACCGGCCAGTTGGCAGGTCTCCAAAACCTGACGGGCGCGCGCGTCGTGGACGGCCAGCACCGCCGTCGGCTTGGGAAGCGCGAGCAGCCAGCGCGTGAGCCGTTTCTGGTCGAGCGTCCAGTCTTTGCGTTCCCGCGGCGAAAGGCGATCGTACATGCGGCATTCGAAACCGGCTTGGGCAAGCCGTTCCTGAAACGCCTGGCCGCGCAGCGTCGACCAGTCCCACTCGTAGGCATCGGGCACATAGGCGAAACTGCGGAACTCCTGTTTCAGAAACAGCTCCGCGCCCCTTTTGCCCACGGTTTCCGAATCGCTCGTGACGAACGAGGCGTTCGGAAAAAGAGTCGTGTAGAGCGCCGGCGAGTCCATGACCACGGTCGGCACGTCGATATGCTCCACGAGCCGGACCGACTCGGGCATGCGCGCGACGATGATGCCCGTCACGCCCCACGCGCGCATGTTGACGAGCTGCTGCTCGCCCACGCCGTTCTCGATCAGATGGATATTCCAAGGCGTATGCAGCCGCATATACCGCAGAATGCCCTGGAACTTATCGCGGCCCGCCTTCTCGTTGGTGGCGAGAAACAGCACCACTTTGGGCGTTGTCTGAAAAATCACGCTCACGGTCGGTTTGATGATACACCGGTACCGGAAACGCTTCAAGCGCCTCTGCGCAAAACGCGACAATTTTTCTGCGCATTCGGTTGTGTTGTCTTTTCGTCGCTGTGATATTCTGCAACCCGTGAAAGGGGGAACACATGAAGCCAGTGTTTGTTGGTATGACCGTCGCATGCGTGATGACGCTGCATGGGCTTTGGGCGGCAGAAACGGATGCGGAGGGTTTCGTTTCGCTGTTCAACGGAAAGAATCTGGACGGATGGGTCGGCTCGACAAACGGATATGCCGTTGAGCAGGGCATCCTGACCTGTCTTCCCTCAAAGGGCGGCAATCTCATGTCCGCGCAAACCTACGACAACTTCATTTTGCGGTTTGAGTTCCGCGTCTACACAAACTCGAACAACGGCCTCGGCATCCGTTGTCCACTCAGCGGCCGGATGTCACTTGACGGAATGGAACTTCAGATTTTGGACGATTCGGGATCTCAGTATACGAAGCTGCATCCCTATCAATACCATGGCTCGATTTACGGGGTGGTGCCGGCCAAGCGCGGACACCTGAAGCCTGTGGGCCAGTGGAACTTTCAGGAGGTCCGCGCGATCGGCGCGCGAATCACAGTGATTCTGAACGGCGAGGTGATCGTCGATGCCGACCTGTCCGACATCAAGGAAACGCCGGACGGGAAGCCGCATCCCGGCCTGCATAATCCGTCGGGACACATCGGCTGGCTCGGGCACGGTTGCCGCGTGGATTGGCGAAACATCCGCATCAATGAAGTCGACGCGAATTACGCCGCCACGAAACCGACGGACAACACGCCGCCCGCAGGGTTCGCGGCGTTGTTCAACGGCAAGGATCTGACCAACTGGAAAGGTGTCACGCGAACGGAGAAGTTCGACAATCCATGTGTGCGCCAGAAAGCGACGCCGGAAAAGCGGGCGGAGATTCAGGCCAAGGCGGACGCCGAGATGCGGGCGAACTGGCATGTGCGCGACGGCGGCGTTCTCTACTTCGACGGCAAGGGCTACAGTCTGGC
>CAZTDL010000579.1:0-3330 GCA_964612775.1 uncultured Lentisphaeraceae bacterium | reverse complement strand
CAGGATTCGGTCCAAGGCGATTGGGGACTCGACCACCACAAAGTTGCTCCTCTCGATCTTCTCACCCTTCTCAACACCCGAGCGCGCATCGCGGTTGTATGTCCACTCGCCGAACATCCCTTCGCGGCACCAGAACCACTGTTCCACCGGCTCCAGACGCACAATGCCCCGGCCGCCTTCGGCGTAGTGCTTCTCTGCGTGTGCAAAGCCTCGGAAGGTGGCGGAGGCCAGAAAGGCGACCGCCTCTCGCAGATTCTCCACGCGGTCATACTGGTCGCGCAAAAAGGCCGCCTGCTCGCAGGCCAGCACCGTATCGGTCGGCGATTCCTCGGGCTTCACATCCCACTGGCAGGCGAGCAGCGCCGCCCGCCGGCGCATCAGCACAGTGGCGATCAGGGCGTCCGACCGCTCCATGGCCTGATAGAACCACTGAAGATCGGCGAAAGACCCGCGCTCACCCTGCTCGATGTACTGCACGATCCGCTCAAGCGTCAGGCCGCGAAGCGGGTTCAGGTACTCGCGCCACTGGTTGTCTTTACTGCTGTAAATCGTGAACGCCATAGCCATCCGCCTTTGTCAGTCCGACTTGCAAGTGTGCCCTTCCACTACACTCATAAAACCGACATTCCTGACCTCCCGAAAGACGTCACGGGGTCGGCTCGAAAAATCGGCTTGCGGAACGGGCCGCGCCAAGCTAATATATACCAAATGTTTTGGTTATATAACCATTTTAGTTGGTTATTCAAACGGTCTCCGCAACCACCGAAAGGACCGCCACAATGCTAGAACCCTTGCTGGGCTCAACAAACGCGGAACGCTCCCTACTTTTCGTCTCAGCCCGCTCGGAAGGCTACGCGAGCGAGATCGCGAAGCATTTCGACACCGACCTGTACGGCATTCAGAAGCAGTTGGACAAACTTGAACAGGGTGGCGTCCTCGTGAGTCGGCAGGTCGGCCGCACGCGGCTTTATAGCCTCAGCCCCCGCTACGCCTTTCTTCCCGAATTGAAAGCGTTGCTGGACAAGGCTCTGACCTTCTATCCGCAGGAAGATCAGGAACGGCTGACGACTGTGCGCCGCCGTCCAAGAAGAAAGGGGAAACCGCTGTGAAGCCACTGTCCGACATGACGCGTTTGGAACTCGCCGCTTTCATCGGCGCAGAGTTCAAACGGCGCAACATCAACGTCGTATTGTCCGGAGGCTCATGCGTGTCGATCTACAGCCAAGAGAAATACGTGTCGATGAACCTCGACTTCGTCAACGCCGCATTCACCAAAAGGCCCCAGATCGTTTCGGCGATGACCGCGCTCGGCTTCACCGAGAAGAACCGATACTTTGCCCATCCCGACACGGCTTACCTGATCGAGTTCCCGCCCGGCCCGCTCGGCATTGGTGAAGAGCCCGTGCGCCAGATCGACGAGATCACCACATCCACAGGAGTTGTACGCATCATCTCGCCCACAGACTGCGTGAAAGACCGCCTCTCCTGGTACTACCACGGAAACGACACGGAATGCCTGGAACAGGCCGTCCTCGTCGCCCAAGCCAACGACATCGACATGCAAGAGGTCAAACGCTGGTCGGTTGCCGAAGGCATGGGGCCTCGCTTCGAGAAGATCAAAGACCGTTTGGGCACCCGGCCGTAATGTCCCCTGATCGCGCATCACCAACCTCGTTGGTGTTATCGCCAATCTGTTTGGCGGTTCGCCATGCTCACAGAGCCGTAGACCTTCGTCAGATCCTCGACCGTCAGCTCCCGGCGGCTGTGCGTGCACAGCAGCTTATTGTTCAGCTCCAGCCAAGGGTTCGCGCTCAGCCCGGCGGGTTTCGCGAGGATCTTCCACATGCGGCGGAAAAGCACGAGGTACTTGTTGTAGGTGTTCGCACTCACCTTGTGGCCCAACTCGCTCGCAAACTCGAAAGCCATCGCTTCCGTGACCTTGCGCACCCGGCGGGCGCTTCATCTGCTCCTTTTGCTCGGGGCGCACATCCTCCGAAGAGGTCCCGCGCCTCGCAACATAAGGCGTCCAAGTTCTATATTTACATACCACGGGGTGTCATTTAATTGCGGTTCTCCGCAACGGACCGAGCGCATTCCCTGTTGTTGTAGATGCGCGGCCTTTGTCGCCAGAATCTCAATCGTCTGTTGCGCCATGGCTGAAGCGAGTTTCTCGCCTTGCTCGCTCATGGCAGTCATGCGAGAATGCTGTTTGTCATCATCTTTTTGGAGCGACGACAACACAGTTTGTGACATGGGGGCGGATCTGTGCATGAGCCCGTCTGAAGCGCATGCGGGCGTCAGGCGCTTGGCTCTGGCCGGGCTCGTCGACGCGGAGACCAGGCGGGTGAAAACCGCTACCGCGCTGGAGTTTCTGAAGCACGGTCTCAAATACGTTTTCCCGCTGGAGCGTAAAGGAGGGTTGTGCCGCGGTGTCCCCACTGCCCACGCGGCTCCCTGCGCCGAAGGTGTTTTCACCGGGGACGGGGAACCCCCACCCGTGTGGCCGACCACCGCTGGCAACGTGCGGGGCCTTAGCGTGATCCCCCTTCACCGTGACGTGCCCGCCGCCGTGCAAAAAGACAAGCGGCTCTATGAGTTGCTGGGACTCATCGACATGCTGCGCGGCGGTCGCGCCCGCGAGCGCCTGTGGGCCGAACGGCGGATCGAGAAGATCCTGAAAACGGCGGTAGCCAAGGATGCGGTGTGACACCCCTTGAGTAAGTCGAGTTTGTCGCAGACAAGTTCCGAAACCCGTGCGAAGATGGCCGAGTATCTCAAGGAGTTTGGCTTATCGGGTAAGCATCGTGCATCGAACCTAGAATAACGCTTGCCTTTATTATAGGTTAATGAGTTATACTATAACAAACGGAACAACTGTTAGAGGATCGCTCACGATGAAGAGAACACTGCAAGGCCGTTACGAAACGATCTCGACCGTCGGCGAGAAGGCCCGGGCCTTCATCCCGTCCGACCTCCCCCCGTCGCCGCCGATTGTCTGGACGCCCGCCCTGCGCGAACGGTTCGACAGCGCCCTGCTGGCTCTCGGCCGCCTCGACAGCGTCTCGGCCCTGCTGCCGAACGTGTCCCTCTTCCTATATACCTATGTCCGCAAAGAGGCGGTCCTCTCCTCGATGATCGAAGGCACGCAATCCTCCCTCTCGGACCTCCTGCTTTTCGAACTCGACCAGCAGCCCGGCGTACCCGTCGACGACGTTCGCGAGGTCAGCAACTACGTCGCGGCCATGGACCACGGCCTCAAGCGCCTGCGCGAGGGCTTTCCTCTCTCCCTGCGCCTGCTCCGCGAGATACACGCCAAACTGCTGGCGCAGG
>CAZTDL010000578.1:0-3333 GCA_964612775.1 uncultured Lentisphaeraceae bacterium | reverse complement strand
CGAGGGCGAGGCAACAATCGCCCAAAATCCGAATTTTGAAAATTGGCGGAGGGGGAGGGATTCGAACCCCCGGAACCTTGCGGCTCGCCGGTTTTCAAGACCGGTTCTTTAAACCACTCAGACACCCCTCCGAAAAAGGACGGGGGTCAGTATAGGCGAAAAGACACCTTCGCTTCAAGTCGGCTTTTGGAAAGCATACGGAAAAACACGCCGTTCACGATAAGCCCCGGATACGTCACACCAGCCGCTTCAAGAACTGTCCGGTGTAGGACGCGGCACAGGCCGCGACCTTTTCCGGCGTACCGGCCACGACCAACCGCCCACCCTCTTCGCCGCCTCCGGGGCCGAGGTCGATGATATAATCCGCGCATTTGATCACGTCGAGGTTATGCTCGATCACCACGACCGTGTTGCCGGATTCACGTAATTGCAGGAGCAGATGCAACAGCTTGTGAACATCCGCGAAATGCAGGCCTGTCGTCGGTTCATCAAGCAGATAAAGCGTCTTACCGGTGGCACGTTTGGAAAGTTCGGCACCCAACTTGATGCGCTGCGCCTCTCCGCCGGATAACGTCGTCGATGACTGTCCCAAACGCACATAGCCAAGTCCGACTTTGGAGAGCGTGCTCAGTTTGTTGGCGATCAGCGGCACAGCCTTAAAAAATTCCAGCGCGTCATCGACCGTCATGTCGAGCACTTCAGCAATGTTCTTACCGCCGTAATGGACTTCCAGCGTCTCCTTGTTGTAACGCTGTCCATTACACTGCTCGCATGTGACATACACGTCCGGCAGAAAATGCATTTCCAGGCAACGCATACCGTCACCTTTGCACACCTCGCAACGGCCACCTTTGACGTTGAAACTGAAACGTCCCGGTTTATAGCCGCGAACCTTCGACGCCGCCGTTTTTGCAAACAGCTCACGGATATGCGTAAACGCACCGGTGTACGTAACGGGATTGCTGCGCGGCGTACGACCGATCGGACTTTGGTCGATCTCGATTACCTTGTCAAGCAGCTCCAAACCCGTGATCTTCTTGAATGCGCCGGGCCGCTCCTTGGAACCGTAAAAGTGTTTGAAAAGATGCTTTTTGAGAATATCCCCCACCAGTGTCGACTTGCCCGACCCCGATACACCCGTCACGCACACGAAGCATCCTAACGGAATCTCCACATCAACATCTTTGAGGTTGTTTTCCGATGCCCCAAAAACTTTAAGGCGGTTCTTGCCCGGCTTGACGCGTTCCGTCGGCACGTCGATGCGCTTGCGGCCCGAAAGATACTCCGCTGTCGGCGACCGCTCGCATGCCATCAGACCTTTGAAATCGCCTTGGTAAACAATCTCACCGCCCTGACTTCCCGCACCAGGCCCAAGGTCCACGATGTAATCCGCCGAGCGGATCATTTCCTCATCATGCTCAACGATCACCACCGTGTTGCCGCGATGCTGCAACTGATGCAGCATGTTGATCAGCCGCTCATTGTCGCGAGGATGCAACCCGATGGTCGGCTCGTCCAACACATAGAGAACCCCGACGAGACCCGAGCCAATCTGTGACGCCAGCCGGATGCGCTGCATTTCGCCGCCGGAGAGCGTTGAGCTCTCGCGGTCGAGCGAGAGATAATCCAGCCCCACATCCGACAGAAACGTCAGCCTGCGGCGGATCTCCTTCATCATCTCAGCGGCGATTTTTTCCTCGGAGGCAGTCAAGACAAGGCCGTTGAAAAACGCATCGCTTTGCTTCACGGTCATGGACATCACATCCACGATGGACTTGCCGTAGACCGTACAGGCGCGCGACTCGGGACGCAACCGCGCCCCGTGGCACTCGGGGCAAATCTGGCTGCTCATGAACTGCCGCAGCTTCTCTCGCACTTCATCGATTTCGGATTCGCGGTAGCGCCGCTCCATGCTCGGCAACACGCCCTCGAAGGGCTTCTCGGTCTTACGCCACGCCCCGCGCATCCAGAATTTCAGGTGCACCGGTTCCTCACCCGACCCGTGCAGCAAGACCTGCTTGAACGATTCAGGCAAGTCTTTGTACGGCGTATCCATATCGATCTCATATGCCGCCGCCACCGCCTTGAGCAGATGCTTGTAGTAGACGATCATACGGAAGCCGCCGCGCCGCCACGGCAGAACGGCTCCGGCCGCCAAAGACAGCTCTTTGTCCGGGACGACCAGCTCCTCGTCGAACACCAGCCGTGAGCCGAGCCCGGAGCAGACCGGACACGCGCCATAAGGGCTGTTGAAGGAAAACGAATGCGGCTTCAGCTCTTCAAAACTGAGTGAGCAATCCGGGCAGGCGTTCTTTTCAGAAAAGAGCTCTTCGCGCTCCTTGCCGCCTGTCGGCGTCATCTGCACGCGGAGAAGGCCCTCGCCCCGCTTCAGCGCCAGCTCGACGGAATCGGTCAAACGCGCGCGCACGCCCTCCCCCGCCGCCAGCCGGTCCACCACCGCCTCGATCGTGTGCGTCTTGTTCTTGTCGAGCTTCGGCACGTCGTCCAGCGTCCGCATCTCGCCGTCCACGCGCACGCGCACAAAGCCTTGACGGCGAACCGATTCGAACACCTCCTCGTGGCGCCCCTTCCGGCCCTTCACCAGCGGCGCGAGCAGAATCAGCTTGGTTCCCTCAGGCTGCTTGAGCAGAAGGTCGACGATCTGTTCCGCGCTTTGCTTCTGTACCGGCTTGCCGCAAGAGGGACAATGCGCGTGGCCGATACTGCCATAGAGCAGACGTAAATAATCGTGGATCTCCGTGACCGTCGCCACGATGGAGCGCGGATTGCCGCCCGAGGTGCGCTGCTCGATGGAGATCGCGGGAGACAGCCCCTCGATGTGGTCCACGTCGGGCTTCTGCATCTGGTCGAGAAACTGGCGCGCGTACGCGGAGAGGCTCTCGACATAGCGCCGCTGGCCCTCCGCGTAAAGCGTGTCGAACGCGAGCGAGGATTTGCCGGAGCCGCTCAGCCCCGTCACGACCGTGAGCGAGTCGCGCGGAATGCGCACGTTCACGTTCTTGAGGTTGTGCTGTCGTGCGCCGGTGATGATGATGTCGGACATAAGATGACCTTTTGGACTTCGAACGCGGGCAGAATCCGCAACCCGACGGGGAACAAATGGAATAATGGAATGTTGGAAGATCACTGCGGCTGTGTCGGTCTCACCCCCCAGCAATCCTCCATTCCAGTTGGCGTGCGGCTCCGCACGCGTTCGTGTTTTCCAGTTACGCATATTGTTTTGTCAGACGCAACCCAAAAGACGCATCCGATCGCGCGCGGGCGAAGTGCAAAATAAAACGCACGCTTTTTGAAAAACGGGGATTTTTGGAA
>CAZTDL010000577.1:0-3342 GCA_964612775.1 uncultured Lentisphaeraceae bacterium | reverse complement strand
GCGATACAGGCACACTTGGGCGCGTACCGCCAATCGGACATATACGCCAGCGCGGGCACGGCCAGAAAGGTGATCGAACTGAACATCGCCGCAAAGATACTGATGCCCGCCGCCCACCAAGGAATCCGGCCGCCGCCTCTGAAATAATCGTCGGCGTTCTTCCGTTTACGCATGAACCACCAGCCCATGCCCGCCAAGCCGAAGAAATAAGCGATCATCACCGCCCAGTTAAACGGATGGAATCCCCTCCTGCGGACAAACTTTCCGATCATGCAGAGCGGCGTGCGAACGCCCGGCTGAATCTCGCCCGACGCCAGCAGAACGCCCCCGCCTTCCAGAGAAATCGCAGTTCCCGCGACGGTAGGGGGAAAAGGAACTTCGCCCAGCGAAAACCAACGGTCCGTCACCGTGTGATAAACCAGCACGCGCCGGTTCCACGTCGTCGGAATAGTCGTCAAATACGCAATGCGATACGCTTCTGCCGTCTGTGGTGCGGGCGCGACCCCGCGCCGCACATCCGCGTCACCGGCGCGCGTCGCGCCAGTGCGACTGATTTTCGCCATCTTCTGCTGGTTATCATCGAAATAAGCCGCGTCCAGTCCGCCGAAAAAGAGGACGTGCTGATCGCCGACCGTTACGCATTTCGCCCCGATCAGCGGCCACGCGGGCGAATCGCTTCCAGAGGGAATCGCGGGCGAAATCGGCCGCCAGCGGCCCTTGTCGGAAGATTGGGCCAAATCGTACGCGTATCCGTTCGTCAGAGCCTGAAGCACGCCCTGCCCGTTTTCGGCGTATCCGCCGGCCACATAGAGAAACGTCCGCTTCTGGTCGCCGTTCTGCACGAAGGCCTGCGCCTGCATTCGGCCTTTTCCCCCGGGCAGCGGAGGCAAAGGCTGCCAGCCCTTTTGCGGCTCGTCTACATCGAGGGTCCAGACGTCACTTGCCAACGTCCCTGTGTTTTCACCGCCCGCCACGTAGACGCAACTGCCGCGGGCCGCCGCCGCACCCAGCCGCGTTGCACAAGGAAAATCCGGCAGCGGCGTTTCGCGTGCACATCTCGTTTCAGCGTCCCACTGCAAAAGAAAAACATGGGGAACGCACGTGCCGTCGCCGCATCCGCCGATGCAGACAACGCCGCGCGGCGTCGCAGCGGAGATGCCTTCGGAAACGGGTTGTGAAAGAGGTCCGGCGTAAAGCCAGTTTGTGGAACCGGGAAGGAGCGCATATATCTCATCGTAATAGCGTTTCTTCCCGCCTTGCACCAAAGACTTGTCGGGAAAGTTGGCTCCGCCCGCGAGCAAAGCGACACCTTTGTGCGCCCCGTAGAACGGTGCGCCAAGGCCTATCGCCGGCCGACCATCCGCCTGCGGCGGCAGCGCGAATTTCTCGGACCATTCAAATTCCACGGGACTCTCCCCCGCCGCCGTCAGCCCCGCCAGCAGAACGACAGCAGTTATAACCTTGACAGGGACTAGCGACGCGCAACTGGCGACCAGCGATTCACGAACCCGCTTTCCGCAAGTCGCGAGTCGCTGATCGCGAGTCTGAAAACAGACGCTGTCAATCCGGTTGCTCATCTCACTAACGCACTTCTTTCAAAATTCCCTGTTGCCTCAGTTCCTCGGCCAGCCGCGCGTACTGGTCCTCCGTTACGGGTGGAAACGGCGCGCGGCACAGCCCGCAGTCCATGCCGATGAACCGCATCATCGCTTTGGCGTACGACATGTTGCTGTACTTGAGCATGATCGCGACCACCGCGTTCGCCTCGGCCTGAAACGGACGGGCCGCCGCCGCGTCGTTCGCATCCAAAACCAACCGGCAGATTTCCGCGAAGTGACGCGGCAGCAGATTGTAGGTCGTGCCGACACCGCCCAGAAAACTTCCCATGGACAACGCGGCGACCATCTGTTCGTCCTGCCCCGCCAGAAAGAGCGCGGGCTTGTCGAGCCGCCGCTGCAGCTGCTGAATACTGTAGAAATTGGAGTTCGTAAACTTCATCCCCTTCAGGTTCCGAATTTTGAACAACTGAACATCGCGCTCCGGATCCACGGTCGTATGAAACGCATACACCATGAACGGCAGATCCGTGGCCTCCGCAATCCGCCGATAGTGGTACAGCGTCCCTTCAAACGTCTGCGCAAAATAAATCGGAGGGACGGAGGCGACCCAGTCCGCGCCGACGGCCGCCGCGTGCCGGGCCAGTTCCACCGAGTCGTCGGTTCTCACCGCCCCCACATGCGCGATCACCTTGCCCTGTCCCCGGTTCGCCCGCACCACCGCCTCCAGCATCTGTTTGCGTTCGTCCAGAGTCAACAACAGCCCTTCGCCAGTCGAGCCGCACACGAAAAAGCCTCTCAGACCGCCTGCGAGCTGGTACTCGACCATCTGTTCGACCCGTTCGACATTGATGCGGTTGTCCGGAGTGTATGGCGTAAACAGCGCCGAATACGCCCCTTTCATCTCCTCGTAATCCATTCCGTTCTTCTTTCCGCGGCCCCGCCGCTTCGCTCTCCGAGCGCGACCGACATTCAGAACAACACCGTTCATCATACCGGATCGACCTCTCGAAAAACGTTCACGAAAATAGAATCATCTTTTCGTGGTGTTTTTAAGGCGGGTTTCCTTTGTTAGAAAATCCGCTATTTCTCTTTGAAACGCCTCCGCAATCTGATCGTCGTGTCCAAAACCAGGCACCTCGTGATACGTCACGTCACATCTTTTTGCTCTCAGCGCCACCGCAAAGTCGCGACTGTGATGAGGCGGCACAATATTGTCGTTGTCCCCATGCAGCAAATAAACGGGCACGTTGCGGAAGGCCTCCGCGTTCCAAATCGGCGACCGCGAATCTAAGACCGGTGTGACTTTTGTTGGGTCGGAACCGTAGGCCTGAATAATAGACGGGGCGAACCGCGGCGTTTCTTTCATCCACGTATTGAAATCCGTCATAGGAAAGAGGGCGCAAACCGAACGGATTTTTTTAGGCCTCAGGCTCACATAAATCAATCCGCTGCCGGCCCCCATGCTGGTACCGATCAGATGGACACGGGCGGGATCGATGGTCTCGGACTTGCACATCTGGTCGATGATTTTGTCCAGTGCGGCAACCGCTTGATCGTTCATCCACGAGTTGCCCAGATTCGGCACAATGATCCAACAGCCCCGCTCCGCCAACATCTGCCGAAGTTCCGCATACGGAGAACGGCTTAAATTATAGAAGGTATAACCTCCGCCCGCACCGGGCAGATGAACAACCAATCCCCCTTGACGCCCCCCTCTGCTTGCCGCACAGGCGGATAGACCGTACAGGGAAGCCGCTTATCGCCGTCGTTAAAGTACCGCACT
>CAZTDL010000576.1:0-3353 GCA_964612775.1 uncultured Lentisphaeraceae bacterium | reverse complement strand
GGTCTGCGCGCTGTCCGCAGCCTCAACCGCAGTTCCCGCAAGCGGCTTGATCAGCCATTGCAGATGCGCATCTCCAGGACGACAAGTCCACAGATCCAGTTTCGCGCCGGGACTCCGCTTTCCACCGAAATCGTCCAAGCCTTTTTCAGGGCAATGCTCCGGAACAAGGCTGAAGGTCCCGTTGCCGTTTCTCGCGATCTTCCAAACTTGCCAAGGCTGTCCCCTATCGCTCTCCAGCACAACGGCGGTTCCGTTCGCCGAACCGCCGTTCGCCGCAGCCAGCACGAGCGAGGAACTGTAGACCGGCCTAATCGAATAGGAATTCGTGCCCCTCGGAAGAATAACCCATTTCTGATTCGGCGTTCCCGCGGGTTTGCCGATTGAAACAACAGCCCCCTCGTTTGTTGACGAATCAACGGCTTCCAGAACGAGCGCCTGCGCACTGAACGGAATGAGCGTGTGGGCACCCCAGTCCTGCGCGAGCGTACGGCTGACCGTCACGCAGACACCAAGCCGAACCCCGAAACAAACGACGCGACAAAGGGTTCTCCCATTTAAACCGCTAGGCTTTTTCATTGTCGTGTGATGATACCATTGCCTGTGCCCATTGACCACATGACCTTCTTCTGCCTGCCGAAGAACACGGCATGCAAATCCCGCTCCCGCTTATTTCCAGCTCGAACGCAACGCATACGCTTCTCCGCGCACGGCCTTCGCCGCGCCCTTATCGACCGTCACCGTAATCGTCCGCGCCTCCGCAGCAGGAACAGCGGCAACGGGTGCATAAAGCAGTCCGTCCTGAGAAAACACTTCAAGGCAGGTGCGATCCACATAAACGATTAACCCCAGTTTACCGTCTTTGATCGGCCATTTTGCCTCGTGCCGAGCAATCGTCAGCGTCTGTTTCGCCGCATCGTACCATACCGGCACGCCGCGAAGTTCAAAGCGTACGACCGCGTCCGCCGACACCTCGCACGACACGCGAAGTTCGATCAGTTCAGCCTCGAATCGCGTCAGCGGAGTTACGGCACCAATCGCCAGATCAACGGGCCCAAACGCCTGTGTTCGCTCGCGCAAAACCGTCAATTCGCTCACGGGACGATGCGTCAGACGCACGCCTTCAGGCGTCCTGGCTAAACCCAACTCCTGCGGCAAAGTCATCCCCTGATTGAACGGCATCCCCGGCGAAGGAGCCCTGAGCCAACCGATCAGCACACGCCTCCCGTCCGGCAGATCGTTAAACGTCTGCGCAGCGTAGTACGCAGAACCGCAGTGTCCGCTCAGACGTTCCTCTTTCGGCGCAAAGACTGTGCCATCGAACGCGCCAAGCGCATATTGCCCATCCGCGGCAGAAAGAACCCATTGCGAACCGCAGCCGCCCGACAAAGGCAATTCAAAGAAATCGGGACACTCATACAGGAAGCGTCCGCCGGAGTTGTCACCCTCAACGACCGACAATCCGCTCCAGTCACGGAGGTTTTTCGAAGCAAGAAATTGTACGGTATGATGTTTGTCTCCTCGGCCCACGTAGAGCGCCATGATCCAACGTTTTGCGGGCGAATGCCAAAAGACCTTAGGGTCGCGGTTGCCAGACGTGATGTTCTTCACCACAGGGTTACCCGCATATTTGGCGAACGTTCGGCCGTCGAGACTGTAGGCGATACACTGCGAGGCCGGATTGCCCGCAGCCGTGTAGATCAGAACCAATACCGGTTTGCCATTCTTGCCGAAACCGCTGGTGTTGGCGGAATCCACCACCGCGCTACCGCTGAACATCGGCCCCAGCGCGTCCGGATAGAGCGCCTCGTCAAGCTCGGTCCAATGCACCAGATCCTTACTGACCGCGTGGCCCCAGTGCATATTGCCCCAATTCACACCGTACGGATTATGCTGGAAGAAAAGGTGATACTCGCCGTTGAAAAAAACCAAGCCGTTCGGATCGTTGTTCCAACCGCGCCGCGGAGAGAAATGAAATTGCGGACGCAGCAGCTCGCGGTAAAGCCCGTCCTGCGGCAAGGCCTCGTCCGACAGCCGCACATTCGCCAACCCTTTCGATTCGGCGGACAGCTTGTCCGCCCAGAGCGTCAAGGTCTTACCCCGCCACGCGCCCACGTCGAGCGGCGCCCACCAGTCTGGCTCGCCCTCCGCCAACTCGATATCAAAAAAACGCAGCACCTCAGTTCCGGCACGGACCTCTATCTTGCACTTCTTGCCGCCGTTTTTGACCGGCAAAAGCAACCACCGCTTTTCGGCCGCCAGTTCGCGCGTTACATCTTTTCTGGGAGGAGGCGGCAGCGCATCGCGCGCGACGATCTGATCCACATTAATGTGGCCCCAGCACCCCTTCGCCTCGTCGACGATCTGAAGGCGAACCGTCTTCCCAACCAGTTCCGACACGTCCCGCGAAACATATTCGAGCGCCTCGTTGCCGCCGGGCGCCACATTGGTTCCGGTCACGGTGCGCACGACCTGGCTGTCCACCAGCAGATTCATGCAGGTCTTGTCCCTCCACCCGCCTCCGCCGACCAGAAACGTCATGTACTTCCGATCAACCGTAAACGGCGGCGAGGTCAGCGTGCCGGTCGAGCCGTCGCCGCCGAGGTAGGAGTTGACCAGCCCTTTGCCTTCAAACCCCTCCACACGTCCCTGTCGCGGCAACGTGCCGTGCGCCGGACCCGTGCCGAACGCCGAACCTTCGACTGTCCAGTCCCCGTAGGTTTCACCTTCGAAATCCGCGATTACTTTTTCGCCGCCCCGAACATATAGCGTCCCCATCAGGCCGCAAACGGCCACCCATCTGAACCGTTGTCTCATGGTCTCAGTCCTCCAGTCCGCGTTTTTCGCAGCCATTATCCAAATCCGGGGAAGGATCCTTCCGTTTTCAAGTCGACGATGCATGTAAACGGATTTCATTTGCGGCCTGCACCGCGTTTTGACGCTCCGCCAATGTCCGTGCGAAGAGGATCCATCAGGGCCAGATCTTCCGGTGCGGGTCCCCCTCCGAATTGTTTCCAGTAACGCTCTTTGAACGGATTCACCTTGGGGCCGATAGCGGTCTCGTTCACAAGCAGCGGTTGGACGTCGCTCCACCATTGATCATAGGCCGCACGCAATTTGACCACCTCTTCCGGGTGGTCGGCGATAACATTCCGGGTCTCACCATAATCGGTTTTCAGATCGTAAAGCTCCTGATTATTCACCAGCGTGTAACGGCTGTCGCGAATGGAACATTTATCATTCTTTGCCTCCGCACATTTTCCGCGCGCCCAGCGACCGACGTGCGTGACCAGAAAACGGTCCGCCCATTCGGCTTTCTCATCCAGAAGCAACGGCAGAAGGTTCCGTCCCTCGAC
>CAZTDL010000575.1:0-3353 GCA_964612775.1 uncultured Lentisphaeraceae bacterium | reverse complement strand
TTTCCCGCACGGACCCCGCTCCATGCGCGTGTGACGGGGATGATCGCAAAGGACTGTTATCGGATCGAAAAGATTCTGTTTGAAAGCCGTCCCCGCTTTTATGTGACCGCGTTGCTTTTTATGCCGGATGCCGCTTGCTTTCCTCCTCCCTATCCCGGCGTGATTATCGCTTGCGGACATAGCACTGAAGGCAAAGGAATGTCCGGTTATCAGCGCGGGGCTGTGTTGGCTGCGGCGAATGGCATCGCTGCGTTGATCTATGATCCGATTGATCAGGGCGAACGGCTGCAGGGAAGCTGTAGGGGCGGCAACTGTGCCGGACACAATACGACAGGCGTGAGCGCGATGTTGCTGGGATGGAATACGGCCACGTTCAGGATCTGGGACGGCATGCGGGCGTTGGACTACTTGGCCTCACGTCCCGAAATCGATGCGCAACGTCTCGGTTGTATGGGAAACAGCGGCGGAGGCACCTTGACGACCTATCTCTCTGCGTTGGATGGGCGGGTGGTGTCGTCTTCCCCGAGTTGCTATATCTCGTCGCTGCAGTGCGTTTGCGACGCGCTTGGACCGCAGGATGCCGAGCAGAATTTGTTTGGGCAGATGTCTTTCGGTTTGGATCACTCCGGCTGGCTGTTGCTGCGTGCCCCGAAGGCCACATGCGTGTGCGCCGCGCAAAAGGACATGTTTCCCATTCTTGGGACGTATCAGACGAGGGACGAGGTCATGGCGGTCTATTCGCGTCTGGGCGCGGCAGAGCGCTTCGCGCTTGCCGAATATGCGGGGCCTCACGCTTGGGCCGAGCCGTTAAAGGTTGCGGCGGTGCGTTGGATGAGTCGCTGGCTGTGCCGGAAAAACGATATTGTGATTCCTCCGGAAACGGAAACAGGGCTGACGCCTGGCGAGGTGAATGTCACTGCGGCGGGACAGGTGATGAAGCTCGCGGGTGCACGGTCGGTTTATGACATTATGCGGGATGAGGCCGCACGGTTGGCGACGGCACGCGGCACCGTCGATTCGTCGCGGTTGCGCAGTTCGGTTCGGCGCTTGGCGGGAATACGTGAACTGAAGGCGATTCCCGTGCCGTCGGCGGAGTACCGGTCGACGGACGCCTGCGCGGGAGGCACTGTGCGGCGTGTCGCGTTGATGCAGGTCGACGGTATTGCGGTTCCGGCTTGGTTTTTTAAGCCTGAGCATGACGTGGGCGCACCTCCCGTTCTCGTGATCGATGGGTTCGGAAAGACCAATGCGACGCGTGCCGTTGCGGCGCGGATGCGCGAGGGACGCTCCGTGCTTGCGGTGGATCTTTGCGGTTTTGGCGAGACGTATGGAACGAATCATGCGTTTTATGGGGCGAAAAACTGCGATGAAGGCACCGCGATGCTGGCGTATCTGCTGGGGCATTCCCTCGTGGGGCTGCGTGCGGAAGAGGTATTGGCTTGCGCGCGCTGGCTGGCCGCCGCTTGCGATTCGCCGAAGATCGAACTGCAGGCTTTCAATTGGGCGGTGACGCCCGCTTTGCATGCGGCGGTGGCGGAGCCGCAGCTTTTCGAGAAAGTATGCGTGTCCGATGCTCCGTTGGCGTGGGAGAGCGTTGTCGCAGAGGGTGAACGCCACCGCTTTTCGGACTTGGTGCACGGTGCGCTGCGAGCGTATACCTCCGCTGACCTGTTCAAGAACGTGGCAACTCTGAGATAAATCTGATCGCTACAAAACGTTCTCGAACAGACGAGGATCGACGGGGACGGGATACCTCGAACAGGTCTGACGGGCATCCTCGGAGAGCGGAATGTGCCACGCTTCGAAAATCGTCGCGATGTTCTGGCCGGTAATGCGTGAGAGCCGGATCGCCCATTGGTCGCGTTTTTCGCTATCGTTTTTTGGGCGTTTCTCGTCGGGCAGCGTGTGGTATTCGGCGAACAGTTTTTCAAAGGCGCGCCAGCCGTAGACCTGCTGGATGCGCACAAAGGTCTCTAACGCCAAGAACGGGTCTCTGCGCCAATCGTCGTGGCGTTTACCGTTCGCCGCCCATTTCAGGACGGATTGCTGGATATCGTCCTTGCCCATGCGTGTCTGTCTCGGCGGAATGCCGCAGATTCGCTCCAGATCGCAGAGCGTGAAGAAGTTGACGGTGACCTCGCCGGTGCCGTCGAAGGTCCAATCTCCGTTCTGATGATTATGTCCGAGTTCGTGGAAAAACCCCCAATCGCCTGTTGTCTTCAGCGTGTCGAGATGGATCAGATCTTTGGCGGTGACGTTCGGAATCATGATGGGATATCCCGCATGCATCCAGCCCGCGCAGAGTTGCGCGTCAGAGCAAAAACGCTCGGCTGAACGGCGTTGCGTCGGGATTGACGCGAGCGTTGCGTCTTGATCCGCAACCCTTTCCCAGAAGGCAAGTAAGGCTGAAGGATTGTCCAGCGTACGGATAACGTTGGCCGGGACCGCGAGGATGATTTTGCCGCTTTCAAGTTCCGCCCATGGCGCAGGACTATTGCGGATCGAGGTCTGCCAAACGCTCAGCGAATCGCGGCCCTCTTTAAACCAAGCCGCTTGGCAGGCGTTGCGAAGGGTCACCTTGATGGTGCGTTCGGACGAATCGGCCTTGGCCGGGACGATGACGTAGAGAAGTCCGCCGAAGGGAGACGTGACGGTGACGTGACGCGTCTTGAGCGGGACCTCCAAATCGACTTTGGGGGCGCGGAACCAGTCGTCGTGACGCGTGTTGTCGCAGGTTGTGGAACCGATGCGCAATTTGAGGCCCAGCTTTTCCGCACCGTTAGGAATGTCAACGGTTATGGGGTCGCCGGCGACCGCGAAAAGTCCGGTGCCGTGCCAGCGAGGGATGTCGAGATTGATCGAAAGGATACGACAGCCTCGCGGAGTGCCGACCGGTGGCAGACCGGGGTAGACGGCCGCCGCAGGGTGGGCCGGCCATGCGTCAAACGGTTTGGCGCGCCATGCGGCTTGATGCTGGATAAACGCTAGCCGTGCGGGAATGTCGGCGGCCGTCAACGGCGTTGTCGGCGACGGTATTTTTGAGGCTTCAGGCACATTCATCAGGACATCAAGGGCACGTGAGAGACTGGACTCTTGCGGTGGCAAGGCGGATTTCACGGCGCAAAGGGTATGGCTGATTTGACGCAGTAGCGCCTTGTCGGAAACCTTGCCCGAGGATGCCAAGGCGATGGCTTCGCAGGCGTTCACCCCGGACGGAAGAGGGGATTTTGACAGGTAACCATCGGGTGCCGTGCGGCCGGCCATATCGCCGGTGATGAGTAATCCCGCGGGGCCCAGCAACCGGTTGAAAAGATTTTCAGTGGCGAGGGATTTTCCGCCTGAGACCTGCAACC
>CAZTDL010000574.1:0-3355 GCA_964612775.1 uncultured Lentisphaeraceae bacterium | reverse complement strand
GTCGAGCACGTTGTAAGGCAATTGAACGAATCCCGCCTGGGCCGCCTGCGCCAGATACCGACCGCTGTCGAGGGACACCCCTGCCCCGCCGATCAATCCCCTGTTCACCATTTTCTCCAAAACCGGAAGGAACCGCAGATCGTCCTCACGGTGCAGCAGGCAGACGGTCAAACGTTCCAGACGCAGCCGTTTCAGAGACTGGCGAATCGTCCGTTCGATTATCGTTTCGGCCACTTGGTCGCTGTCCGCTTCAATCGGCGGCACTTTGCTGACCACCGTCATCGCCTCTGTCAGCCCCAGACGCGCCAGAGTTGCGCCGACGACCTCTTCGCTCGTGCCGTAAGCGGCCGCCGTGTCGAGCGCGGTAACGCCGTTCTCGTACGCCGTCCGGACGATCTCGCACACGCGGTCGAACGACGGTTTTCCCGAAACGTTCGCGATGCCGTACTCCATCCCGAACTGCACCGTCCCCAACATCAATCGTGAAAATTCGACACTCACTTCGCCGTATACCCTCCGTCGACAGGGATGTTCGCGCCCGTCAGATAAAGCGAGGCGTCCGAGGCCAGAAAGACGACCGCGCCTTTGAGGTCCGTCTCGTTCGCCAGCCGTCCGAGCATCGTGTTCGCACCGTAGTTCCGAACGAACGCCTCGGGCTGATTGTTGAAAAAGCCGCCCGGATGAATCGCGTTCACACGGATTTTGAAAGGCCCCAGCACGCTCGCCGCAAAGCGGGTGAAATTCACCATTCCGCCCTTCTCATAAAAGTAAATCGGCGAGGGATTCGCCATCATGTCCGTGCCCGCGTAGTTCAGCGGATCGGGCCCGCGCAGGCCCATGTACGAACCGATGTTGATCACCGAACCGCCGCCCGTCTTTTTCATTTCTTCAGCCGCCAGCCGCGTCAGGCAGAACAGCGCCGACGCGTTGACGCGCAGACTATTGTCGAACGTCTCCATCGGCAAATCCCAGCCGCCGCACGCGCAGCGGGTCACCGCGGTGTTGACCAACACGTCCAACCGCCCCGAACGCCGTGCGATCTCATCAATCAATGCATGGATCGAGGATTCGTCCGCCAAGTCTAGCGGCAGCACCGTCACATCTCCGCCCGCCGCACGCAAATGTTCGGCGACCTTTCCCAATGCGGGCACATCGCGCGAGGCGATGTAGGTGACCGCGCCCGCCTCGGCCAGCGCCTCGGCGATCTGGCGTCCGTACAGTCCCGCGCCGCCCGTGAGCAACGCGACCCGGCCCTTCAGTGAAAAACTTTCCAGCACGTTCATAAAAACACCTCGATCCCGCCGCGCTCGCGGCTTTCAATTCCGCCGATCACCAGCCGCATCAGTTCTACGGTATGGCTGAACGGATAAGGTCGAATCCCACTCCGCAGATAGCCGACGAACTCCGCGAGCTGTGCCTTGAAACTTGAAAACGTATCTTTCGCGACGACCGTCGCATTGCCCTTCGCGCCGCACAGAGCCAGGGCCCCGCCGTAAACGATGCCCTTCCCGCAGGCGATCACCGCGTCCGCCCCGCAGTGATGCCTGAGATGAACGACGTTGCGTTCGGGCGTTCCCGTATTGCGAATGGACACATACCCCGGCCCCGTGATGCTGAAGACCGTCTCCAGCGCGTGAATGCCGTACGTCTCCCATTTTTTCGCCATCGGCATCGCGATGAAACGCCAGCCGCCGAGCGGCGCGTTCGGAAATTGATACGGCGCGTATTCGACCGCGAACCGCGTGGAACTCGACGACAGAACCGCCGCGCCCTCCGCCGCCCATTTCTCGAACACGGCCAAATCCGCCGCGTTGTCGCATAACGGCTTGTCGATGAAAACAGGCACGCCCGCCTCGACGAACGGCCGCGCGCGCGTCACGTGTTCGCCGCCGATATCGGTCGCAATCAGCACGGCGTCGACCGCCCCGATCATGGCCTGCGGCGTCTCCGCAACCTGCGGCACCCGAGAAAGCGCCGCCACCTGTTCGGCGTCCTTCCGGTCATCGCAAAACACATGCGTGACACGCACGCCGTCGATCCCGAAGGCTTCGGGCCGCTGCGCGTTCAAATACGCCGGAATCCCGGGAAACGGGCATTCCCGCGTCATTCGCTCGCGGTCGTACCCGTTGAGGATCGCGCTCCACGAATAGGGATGGCCGTTGCCCTCGGTCATCCCGATCACGCCCAACCGGACCGATGCCGGATCTTTAACTAACGCATTCGCCATACGAATTCCTTTTTTGACAAGATCAGATTTGAGACTTTTCTCAAATCATGTTCATCATGTCTGACGTGATCTTTTCCATACCAGTCCGTCGATGTCTTCCTTTCGATTGGGAAACATCGCGCTCACCGCAAGCGCCGTCACGAGGCAGGTCATGATCCCTATCGCGCCGTAAAGCAGCAGATGCGGCTTCCAAGCGAAGTCGAGACGGTCCAGACCGATGCACACCGCATAGTTTGCGATCAAACCGCATAAAGCGGCGGTCGAACCTACGCGCCGGACGAAAATACCCAGCATAAACAGACAGGCCAGTCCGCTCGTCAGAATGCCGATGAACTTCAGAAACTGATCGTACACCGCCCGGATATCCGCGTTCGCCAGCGTCAGCGCACCCGCCATGCCCGCAAGACCGACCGCAACCGTGCACATCTGCGCGAAACAAACCTGCTCATGATCCGACGTCTTTTTCCGCAGCCGGACAAACCAATCGCTCGTGATCGCCGTGGCCGACGAGTTGAGATTGGCGGACAGCGTGGTGATCGTCGCGGCGAAAAGTCCGGCCAGGACCAAGCCCGCCACGCCGACCGGCAAATCGTTTACAATAAACATCGGCAGAATCGAATCGGCCTTGGGCATCGTCACCGCCAACCGTTCGGGATGACTGCGGTAAAACGTGTAGAGCACCGAGCCGATAGCGAAAAACAGCGAACCGATGCCGATCGAAAGCGGCACGTTCAGCCAAAGGCTTCGCGCGGCCTCGTGCGTGTTTTTCGTCGTCATGTAGCGCTGAATCACGCACTGGTCGCTGGTGTAGGAGATCAGGCACTCGGCAAAGCCGCTGATGACCACGACCCAGACGACCGGCCGCGAGAAGTCGAACGCCCAATCGAACATTCGGAGTTTCCCGGCAGCGTTTGCCAGATGAAAAGCCCCCAGCAGTCCGCCGTCGGTTTCAACCGTCAGAAGGACAAGAATGAAAAGCGCGCCGATGAACAGAACCGTCCCCTGAACCACATCGCTCCAGATGACCGCTTCAATGCCGCCGAAGGCACAGTACAAAATGGTGAGCAGGCTCACGCCGACGATACAGGCGTTCACGTCCGCGCCTGTCGCAGCCGCTATCGCCAATGA
>CAZTDL010000573.1:0-3356 GCA_964612775.1 uncultured Lentisphaeraceae bacterium | reverse complement strand
TCCGAGCTGGCGCTCTTCGATCCCAACCTGGCGAAGAAGCCGCAGATCGTGGCGCTCAACAAAATTGATCAGCCCGAAGTGCAGGAGCGCCTGAAGGATCTCAAAGCCCAGTTCAAAAAGAAAAAAGTGAACCTGCTGGCCATCTCCGCGTTGGCGCGCACGGACACGCGCGAATTGCTGGTCAAGGCCTACGCCCTGCTGGCGGAGACTCCCGTGCCGGAGGCAGTCGAAGCGCCGATCCCCGTCTATCGCGCCGAAGAGGACCCGACGCAATTCACCATCACGCGCGAGGACGATGCCAGTTGGCGCATCTCAGGCGTCGCCATCGAGCGCTCCGCGGCCATGACGTATTGGGAGCACGACGGCTCCGTGCGCCGCTTCCAAAGGCTGATGGAAAAACTCGGCGTGGACGAGGCCCTGCACAAGGCAGGCATCGAAGAGGGCGACACCGTTCACGTTGGAGAGTTCGAGTTGGAGTGGCAGGAGTGAGTCAGTAATCAGTTGCCAGTGATCAGTCATCAGTGGTATTGTATAATATCGGTTGAAGACAGGAATGAGTCTATGAATACACTTAGTATCAAATACCCGCCCGAAATCTTGTGGGCCTTGCAACAGGAACCGAAAGAGTTCGAACGTGATGCGCGCCTGTTGCTGGCGCTCAAACTCTATGAAAGCGGAAAATTAACAACAGGACTCGCCGCCAAACTTGCCGAAATACCACGCGTCACTTTCCTGTTCCTGCTTGGGCAATACGGACTCTCCCCTTTTGGCGAAACTCCTCAGGAACTTTCAAAGGATTTGAAGCGTGCCCGACAAGCCCGTCATCGTCAATAATACGCCGTTGGTGGCGTTTTGGGGAATTGGCCGCCTTGATATTCTGCGGTTGCTCTTTGGCGAGATTTTGATTCCTGCCGCCGTCAGGGACGAATTTCTTGCAACCGAAAAAGAGTCCCGCCGCAGGACTCTCCGCGCAGAATCATGGATACGCGTGGTTGAAGTGCAAAACCCCAAGCGAACACAAGCTTTCGTTGGACTGGACACAGGCGAAATAGAAGTCCTTGTCCTTGCGGAAGAACAAAGTGCATCCCTCGTTTTAATTGATGAGCGAAAAGCCAGGCGGTTTGCAGAAAGATTGGGGCTACCCATCAGTGGCACACTCGGCGTTCTTCTACTGGCAAAAGAGGAAAAAATCGTTCCTGCGATTGCGCCCGTACTCCGAAAGATACAAGAGGCTGGGCTGTACTTCCACAGCGAACTCATTGAACGCGTCCTTCAGTTAGCGGGAGAAAAGTAATCAACACGCTTCAGATCACCATCCCAAAAATTGGAGGATGGCGATTTCGGTCGCAACCTTCACCAAACAGAAACGTAATTAAGGCATAAAATCAGTACTAAATGCTCCTGCTGGATTTGCAATCCAGCGCGTGGCGGCAGATTACAAATCTGCCACAAGCGTTTCGTGACCTATTGAAAATCCTCCTCAATATGGAACATGTTCCATAGACCAGCATGAACAAGTCCATCACCCCCTCCACAGCCACCCCCACCTCGCTGAAGGATCGTCCCGTCCTGCGATTCACATTGCGAGCAATCTGGGTGGCTGTGGCTGTTTTTATTGTCCGCATCCTGGTTGTCGGCGTATCGGTCTACATGAACGGATGGTTTACAAACGCGAGCCTCCTCCAACAAATCACCCGGCTCGGATTTAACCTGGTCACTTTTTCAGCCATTGATATTATCTGCGATATATACATCCTGCTGGGATACTTTGGGCTGGCAAGCATTCTCTTCATGCAACGCTCGGACGATTGGTTTGCCATCCTGATCTCCATCGTGATCATGTCCTTCGGAATCAGCGTGACCAACGGCGGGAATGAGCTTGCCACCAATCCCGATTATCAGTATTTGATAAGCCCGATCATGATCATCGCGCAAACCGGGATCATCCTGTTCGGCTGGCTGTATCCGGATGGACGCCTGTTCCCGAGCTGGCTCAAATATGCCCTGCCGGTCATGCTGGTCAACATGGTTTTACTCTATTGGCCGGGTTCGCCATTTTTTGCAAAGCAATTGAATTTACCTGTTTTTCTGGGCATTTCCCTTTTTTGGTATTTCAGTTCCGCCGGTATGATGGTTTATCGCTACCGCAGTATTTTCAACCCAAACCAGAGACAACAAATCCGGTACGTATTCACCGGCATGATGGGACCCTTGCTGTGGTTCATCCTGTTTTACGGGATCAACCTGTTCTTCCCCACCGTTGGGGGCGATGCAACGCTGACGCCTGTCATCTTTCGGATCGTAATGCGGATCCTTAGCATTGTTCTATTCCTGGTGTTTCCAGCCTGCCTCACGATTGCCATCTCCCGCTTTAAATTATTCGACATTGACCTGATCATCAATCGCGCCATGGTCTACGGCGCGTTGACGGTTGTCCTCGCCACAGTTTTCGGGTTTGTTTTGATCATCGTTACCGCCCTGCTGAACGTTATTACGTCAGGCCAGCAAACCACCATTGGCCTGACCATTTCGGCAATTGCGGCAGGCGCCCTTTTCCAGCCCGCGCGAAAGTCGCTTCAACGCTTTGTGGACCGCACCTTCTATCACATCAACATTGATTATCTCAAGACGCCTGCCGGAATAAAAAACCGTAACGAGGGCGGCGATACGATCACCCAGGCGCCGGTCCTCTTTTCCCATTACACCAACCTGGCATTGATCGGTAAAGGCGGCATGGCAGAAGTCTATCGCGCCGAACACCCTGCCAGCAAGCGGATCGTTGCCATCAAAGTCCTGCTCGCAAATCTGGCCGAAGAAGAACAATTCCGCAAACGCTTTCAACGTGAGTCGCAAGCCCTGGCCGGGCTGGAACATTCCAACATCGTCAGGATTTTTGATTATGGGGTGGAAAACAAACTCTACTTTATGGTGATGGAATATCTTAACGGCATGAACCTTTCGACCCTGCTCAAACAGACGGGACAAATCCCATTCGATGAAGTTGTGCCAATCCTGGAAAACGTCTCCGATGCGCTGGATTACGCCCACCGATCAGGGGTGATCCATCGGGACGTGAAACCTTCCAACGTGATGCTGGATACCAGCCTGAATTACCCGCACGCGGTGCTGACCGACTTTGGGATTGTCAAGCTTTCCAGCGCGTTCACGAACATCACCGCCTCGGCCATTATCGGCACGTTCGACTACATCGCGCCGGAACAGATCGAAGGCGCCAGGGAGGTGGATGGCCGGGCCGACATCTACTCCCTGGGCGTGATGACGTATCAGTTATTAAGCGGCGCCCTGCCATTCAAACGTACTCCGCCCGGGGCCTTGTTGCTGGCTCACATGACCAC
>CAZTDL010000572.1:0-3359 GCA_964612775.1 uncultured Lentisphaeraceae bacterium | reverse complement strand
AAACACGGGCAGCCCCTTAGCGCGGGCGGCGCTCAACTCCGAATCGGCCGCCGCTACAGCGGGCGTCACGATCAGCCGCTCCGCATCCGCGATATGCGAGGGGGCATGTCCCTCCGCGACCGGTATGCCCGCCGCACGCAACCACGGCGCAAGAGCATTCACGTGCGCGTCACAGCCGCTCACCCGCCAACCGCGCCGAGCCAACAGAAAAGCCACGCCGGCCATCCCTACGCCACAGATCCCTTGCATGTGGACACGCCCGGTCCCATCCCAGTTTCCAGTTTCCTGTTTCACATGCTTTTCCGCGCTACCAGGACCAATGAAACATCAGCCGGGCATCCTTGGTCCCTTCATGCATCAACCGGTTGATATCGAAACTCATGCCGATACCCGGTCTAGACGAGAAGAGATCCATCAGCGTCACCTCTTCATCGTACCGACAGACCTTCACCGAGTCCGTCTTGAGCAATTCGGCGATCTTAGCCCGCGCGTCCTCATTATATCCGATACCGTCGATCAGTTTGTTTCGAACCGCCTCATCCGCAAGGAACACGCGTCCGTCTGCCAAAGGCAAAACCACCTCTTTCGGCAACTTGCGGTTTTCCGCGACAAGCGTCACAAATCGCTCATACATGGCCGAAATGACCTTCTGCAGCATCTCCTTCTGTTCGGGCTTCACGTCTTGAAACGGATTGAGCATATCCTTGTTCGCGCCCGATTTGATGGTCACGTCCTGCACGCCCAGTTTCGCGGCCAACTCCTTGAAATTGTACGACTGCATGATCACGCCGATCGAACCGGTCAGCGTGGTGGGATGAGCCATAATGTAATCCGAAGCCAACGCGATATAGTACGCGCCAGAAGCCGCCACATCGCCCATGACCGACACGACCACACGGTGAGCCTGAGCCGCCTTGAAATCCAACAGGGCCTTATAAATGATATCGCTGTCCGTAATACCGCCGCCCCCGCTGTTAATCTCAAGGATCAGACCCGCGACCTCGGGATCATGCGTAGCCCGTCGGATGGACCTCAGCGCGGTGTTCGCGTTGCCCACATACCAAGAGGATTCGCCCAGCATGATCATACCCTCCACCGGTATGCGAACCACTTTCACGTCGCCATGGCCGGACGACCACGTTTCCACCAGATAAGGCGCTTCATCCTCACCCATTTCCCCGTCGTGGCTCTTCATGTGAAACAATCCTGCGAAACGCTGTTCCTGCGGAAAATTGAACGCGCCCAGGCTTCCCATGACCACAACCGCCACCAGCAAACCGAATCCGACCAGTAAACCGACGATCAGCGCACAACCGAACCCGCAACCGCGCCCTTTTTTGGTGTTCTCCTGATTCTCAGACATAAAGCCCCCTTAGGTTAACAAAACCGAAAAGAAGCATATCAAAGCCTCCCATCCATGACCATGCGTTTCACAAACCCGTTATCGGTTCGCGAAGTGCAAAATAAAACGCACGCTTCCGGAAAAACGGAAAACGCGGCGGACGGAGGGCCGACGCGGCGCCCCTCCCCAGGGGCGGCGGCCCGCGGAAGAATAAGGAGGGACCGCGGAGCAGATGGGCGAAGACAGAAAACGCGGCGGTAAACACTTCACATGGGAGGAGCGTATCCGGCCGGAGCGTGAGTTGCAAAGAAAAACGCCGCCTCGCCCAATGCCCAATCGTTTCCGACAGGGAACCTCGCGCGAACGTATATCGACCGACACTACTCCAACGGGACACGAAAAATGACACAGGTGCCTTGACCGAGAACACTCGTGACAGTCAACGTTCCGCCCGCCTCTTTCATCCGGCGGGTCATGTTCCCGAGACCGTCATGACCGACCCCCGTTTTTTTGGAAGTATCGAAGCCGACGCCATCATCCTCAACACGCGCCTCCAGAATCGTTCTGTCGATCCGCATCGTGATCTTCACCTGTTTGGCCGACGCGTGCTTAAGCACGTTGCCGACAGCCTCGCGCACCGCCAGCAGCAGATGGTGACGCGTTTTGGAAGCGATCGGACGGGCCACCAATTCCACGGGACGTGTAAAGTGAAATCGCAGCCCCGAATTTCCCAGAAAGTATTCCGTGTATTGTTCGAAGTAACTGAGGAAAGGCTCCCAACCGTCATTCTTTGGATTCACCGCCCATACGATCTCGTCCACATTGCGTGCCAGTTCGTTGGCCACATCGTAAATCTGATCCAGACGTTTGTGCGCCGTCCCTTTTTCCACATCATTGTGAGCCAGTTCACTCAGCGTGGCCACCACCGAAAGGCCATTTCCCAAGTCGTCGTGAATATCGCGGGAAATCCGCGCACGCTCATTGGCCAAAGCCTCCTCGCGCTTGAGCACCGCCATCTGCAACTGATATCGATGCCTCAGCATCCATCGCGCGGTCAGAAACACGATCGTCGCGAGCGACAGGGAGAGCGCCAGATAGAACCAAACCGTCTGCCAAAAATGAGCCTTCACCTCAAACGTGAAAACCGTCTCGTTCATGTTCCAAATACCGCCCGCTTCGGCGACCACTTTCAGCGTGTAACGCCCAGGCGGCAACCACTCGAACGCCGCCACGCGCTCAGCCTGCACCGGCGACCATCCCTTATGCAGCCCTTCGACGCAGTAGCGGAAACGCACCGAATCGGGCGAGCCCGGCGACAAAGCCGCGAAATGGAAAACGATATTTCTGGCGCCCGGCGCAAAAACCGTCTGCGACAAACGCGACTCCGTATTGTCCAAAATCCGTTTGCCGTTCACGAATATCTTCTCGATGGCGACGACAGGAGGTCGCCCCGAAAGTTCAACCCGCCGAGGGTCCACCACGACCACGCCATTTTCAAACGGGAACCAGATGCGGCCTTTCTTCGGTCCGCCCAACGAGGCGGCCCCCCCCATGCACCGTTCCCCCGGCAAGCCGTCGGAAACACCCAGATGAAGCATACGGATCGCGATCGATTCCTCCGACGAATCGGCCTGCGCCAACCGCTGCAAATCTTCCATGTAAATGCAAAGCAAGCCGCGCGTCGTACCCAGCCAAAGCCGTTTTGACGCATCCTCCGCGATCTGCAACACAGCATCATCGAATACGCCGGACTGGCGCCTTAATGAAACGACCGCGTCTGACGTCACGCCATACAGCCCCGCCGTCGTGCCCACCCATAAGTTCCCGTTCGAATCGCGGCACATCACCCTCGGATATCCCGCAAGTCCCGTCTCACGTCCGATGACCAGCTTACCGCCGTCCGGCTGCAGCCGTAAAAGGCCCAAGCGTTCGCTGCAGACCCATAGTGTCCCGTCAGAATCACGATGCAAAGCATGGACCGGCTCGCTGACATACGTGCCGTAAACTTCAGCAGGTT